>CAMYNE010000619.1 GCA_947259675.1 uncultured Pirellulaceae bacterium | reverse complement strand
AGCCACGATCGACTCGCCTTCACCGGCGTCATCGATCAGATTGCCTCGACTTGTGATCATTCCGGATAATCGAGTTGGACAGCTTGATTTCACATCCGTACACCGCATTTGCGTGTATCGTGAGCGCGTGAGCGGTTGCTGATGACCATCGTTCACAGTGGGGATTCGCAACGCCAGCTGTTGAGACAATAAGTTCTTTCTTCGATCGTATTTGTCAATGCTGCGGATGCCGCCGGTAGTTGTGTCAATTTCGACTTCGAAAAACTCGTTTCGCAATCGGTTGCCGTCAACCATTGTTGGTTCTCGAGAGAGTTTCTTGGAAGCTCCTTCATTCGATCGCAGTTGAGTTGCTGACATCGCAGGCAGGTTGAGGACCCATTCGGTACGATCGTTGGTTGAATCGGCGAGCCGAATCGGGTCGGAAGGCGACTTGGCAAAACAACGGCGGTTGTCAGTTTTAACAAAAACGATCCTTGGAAAACTGGTCGTATTGATGAGCACTTGGTTATCGGTCTCGTTTTCAGTCTGCAAAACGGCCTGCAGTCGTGCGAGCTCATCATCCAACTGATCATCCGATTGCTCGGTGGCTAATTCGATCCGAGACTGAAGGCTGTTCAGTTGCTTTAAGTGCGACTGTAAAGCCGTTGCGTTATCGAGCTTTCTTACGGACCTCTGCGCCAGCAATGCATTCAAGGATCGGTGAAGATAAAACCGTTGCCAATAATCGACGAAGCGCGAGATTGGATTAGATTCATTTTTTGCAATCGCTGACTTCAGGTATTCGCCTCGATATTCATGCGCTGAGAATGAGTCTCCGTAACCGGGGTCGTAAACTGAGTCGAAGTAGTCATTGAGCGTTCGAAACTGTCCAAAAAGTGGGCCATAACGACTGATGCGGCAGAGGTCATGGAAACAAAAATGCGTCTTGTTCGGCCAGTGAGCGAAAATTACAGTCGCCACATGAGCTGAATCGAGTGCCTGGCCAATCTCCAAACCGAGTCGCAGAAAAGTACATCCGTCGTTGGCGTCGTCTGGCGTTTGAGCAAAAGCCAGAATTGAAGAGCCATCTTCTGATTCCCAGCGAATGTTGCCGGTGGAAGCCATTGGAAAATTGCCTTCATCCATCGAGCTATGCAGTGCACCGAGAAAGTTAAAATGGTCAAGAATCGGAGGCAGCAATGGGCTCAATCCAAATCGACGGCGAGCGTAAACCTTGGTTTCAATATCGAACTGTTTCCGTAGTGAATTGGCCGCAACTGAAATCTGGTTGATGCTGGTTTCAAGCGACAACAATGGTTCGGCTAACTCGTGATCTAATCCGCCGACAAGGTCTACTCGTTTGGATTGGACGAGTGTCTTCAAGCGTTCGAAGAGCTTCGGACGGTTCGTTTCGATCTCGCGAGATAGCGCACCGGTGACCAACAGGCATTTCGAATGTTCGGTGTCGTCAAGTTCCTTTTCCAGGTTCTTGCCAATTGTGGACGGGGCGGTCAGAACGAGCTCGATCAACTCCGGTTGCACGGGGTAATAGGTGTTTTTTTCTTGAAGCAGAAGATCAAAACATTTGGTCAAACCTTGACGCACCGCTTCTTCATCGCTCTTGACCAGGCCCGTTGCGGCTGCAACCAGACTCTCCTCGAACCCGGACTCATTGAGGTTGCTGGAACCGCGAAGTTGCCGCGTCATCAGCTGGATTTGCAGAAACGCAAAGCCGAGAGCAAAAAAATCTTGGACATGCTCTGAATCGAAAACATCCGCGTTCCCCAGATCAATCGCCAACCCGTCTAAGGCAATGACTTTTTCAATGATTTGCGCTCGAGCTGTTTCGCCAACTAACACCTTCAGGTCGGAGGTTTCGTCCGCGAAATTGGGCGGTATACTGGGTTCTGCAACGCTGGGAACCAGCAAAAGAGTGTCGGTTTCAAATTCACCAGGTAGTTCGGCGCTGCGGTATTGGGGTTGTTTTCCAGTTGCCGCGATCAATGCTGGGTGCCACATCGCAGTCCAATTGGCAAGGAGGCCATCCGCGTCTTTTCCGCGAAAATGAGTGGGCAAATCCTCTAGCGAATGGCACGGCAACAGAATAATTGTTTGATGAAACGGCATATTTGATGGAACTGCGGAGCCTGCATTTCGTCTCAACGGGGTCGGACGAGGACCGAATATACCGGCCATTCCGGTTTCGTGTTTGGCGAATTTCGAATTGTTTGAAAAATGTGCTTCGAAAACCCAATTGTCCGGTTTGAGAATCCCGTCGTTCGCTGTGCACGACCGAGTCAGTCTGATTGAGGCTCAGCGAACAAAGTAGGTGCGACGAGTTTTTCAAGATCAAAACAAGTTCAACGGTATTATTTCATCAAATTGAATGATCGATTAGTCGGTTAAGAATAGATTTAAGTCACGCTAAACAAAGCGGATGGGGGTCTAAAAAGTTGACAATTAGGGGGGGTTTTCATTAAATTATAAGATGAATGTATCCAAACATGCGTTGCGGATAACCAAGAGACCCATCTTCTTTTTACTCCGTTCGTCAGCTCTAAGACTGGCGTTTTGGTTGATTTCTTGATTCGAAATCAA
>CAMYNE010000618.1 GCA_947259675.1 uncultured Pirellulaceae bacterium | reverse complement strand
TCAAGCAACTGTTCGGCAAGACCGCCCATTTCGGCGATCACGGTCATTACGGGGTGATTGGGGTCTTCAGCTTTGATTAGCTGAGCCAGGTGTTCGATGTGCGACCAAATCGCAGGGTTGTCACCCCCCTCTCCTTCCATTTCGTTTCCGATTCCCCAGATTAAAATCGCCGGATGGTTTTTAAGACGTTTTACGTGTGACAACGTCAGGTCAATTTGTTCGGTGACTTTATCGTAGTCCGTGTAGTCCATCCCGTGACGTTCGTGTTCCAACCAGATTCCCATCGTCACGCTCAAGCCGTTTTCGTGCGCTTTGTCCAGCAAGGCAATTGACTTGTCATCGGCACCCCAGGTTCGTGTCGAGTTTCCGCCGACTGCGGCCAACAGCGAAATCGGGCCTTCGTTTCCTGCACCACCGCTACCCCGAATGTAATAGGGCTCGCCGTTGCGGAAGAGTTGCCAGCTCGAACCGGTTTTTTTGACTTCCACACGACTGCCATCAAGGTTTTCTGAAGCACCTGGACTTGGCGTTAAACCGACAACGTTGGGTGAAACGTGTTTCTTGGCAACACGAGTTGGCGGAAGACTTTTGCTTCCCATCTCGCCGCATCCGGTCGTTGCAACGAATAAGATGAGTGATGAGACGAAAAATTTTGCCTGATTGATCGTTGTATTAGTCGACATTGTCATTACGGATTTTGAAAAAAAGTTCAATTTTTGTGACGGCTCCAGAGCGAGTGAACACCTCTGCTGTCTCCGACTCGCTCAACGTCAATTCATGTCTTGAGACAATTTCGCCAACTTTGGAATGCACCACGATTTTGGATGTCTCAGATTTTCGGTAAATGATTGGGACTTGGCACAGCGTAAATCCGAAACTACCTTCGCTCAATTCGATCGTTTCATTTCTTCCCTCGATGTTCACGAAATCGAAATTGGAACTTTCGCTGACAAGCTCGTTGGACTCAAAAAATTTCGGATCGAATCGGAGAATTCCGTTTTCGATTCGCACTCCCAGTTCGATAAATCTGGTCAGGATGTCTTCCTTGACCTGCCCCGTCATCCCGGGTTGTTGGACACCGGCGTGCCACGGCGTATGTGAATAGGGGTCGGTCGGAAAAGCACCATAAACGGAAGGCGGTTTGTTAACACCGATTCCTTCGCGGATTTCGCGATAGAGTTCACGTAGACGTCTGAGCGTCGCGGGCTCCGTCGCCGGATCTTCGTTCGCCCAAACCAGATTCTCTATGGCTGCCAAACACAATTTGGAAACCATATGCCAGTAGATCGAACCGAGGCCTTCATATCCGAAGAACGTGCCGGAACGACCTGTAAATCCTCGATGCTGAAACGTATCTTCATAAATCTGGTTTAACAGTTGTCGTTCTTCGCGAACAAGCTCGGTAAACTCGTCCTGTTTTTCAAGTTCGTCCAAGCTTCGATTCAGGTCATCAGAATTCCTGAATCGGCCATTGAAGTGCAATTCGCCGAGAATATCGGTCCGCACGAACGAACTGTCATTCAATTCAATCAGTCGCTTCACAAGCGTTGATTGTTCAATCCATTTTTGGTCGATCAGGTTTTTGTCAACGAATCGGGGCAGTTCGCGATCAGGATAAAGCATGTAACTTTGTTGATCGTCCCGATACATTGCGCTGTTCCGCAATGCTTCAAGCACTTCAACTGTTTCTTCTGGGGTTAATGCGGCGCTACTAAGCACGGCAACTTGCCCTTCGAGCATTTCATAGAGATGATCAATACCGGCTTCGTTCGGTTTCAAGGTAAGCAAGTTGTAGGCGTGGTACATCCCATCATCGCGTCGATTTGCCTTGATCGTGTGGTCAAGAAAATGCAACGACTGCTCAAAAAACTCAACGAACGCGGTCAGCGGAAGCTCTTCTTTGGCGCCGGATAGACCAACTTTGTACAGACTTTTGCGATACGCGGCACCAATATTGGAGAGTGAATCAACAATCTGTCGACGTTGGACATCGTTGAGCTGTTTGCCAAGCGATAGCTCATGCTCCTGGAGAATGTGGAGCATGCGTTTCAATAACAAGACGACTTCTCGCGAAACCCGAATTGTGTCCGACAACGGCAACGTCGAAAACCAGTTGCTCATAAAGCTGAAGTAACGTCGGAGGTAGCAAACGGTCACCATCGACAAACCGTTGCCAACCAACGCATTGTTGGCGTCGTTCCATTCTGGACGTTGCGTGTTGAGCCAGATTCCACCCTCTGGTACAAAATTCGTCATTTTGACAAGTGCCGGCAACAGCAGTTTTTCACCGAGTGTGACTTGATGTGTGTTGCCTAACGCATCATGTAAGAGTTTTCCATCTGAGCCAATCTCGGCCACGCGGGACTTGATTTCTTTTTCTAATTCAAAATCGAAGTCAATCGTGTTTCGCGGGTCATGTTTGGTCTGTTCGTAGCTGCGAATCCGATAAGGAACATTCGCATAGGTACAACATTCCATCCCTAGCCAATGATCAAGCCTGTCGGGCCGGACAATGTTCGCCCACGGATCTGCTGGATCAGGAGCTTCCCACTCGATGCCTTCCTTGGTGACCCGGTATGGGTTGTAACCGTCAGCGGTCGACGCATTGACGAATCGAAAAATCATGCTGCTCGCGTACTCGGGATAGGACAGCGAAAGCGCTTCCCAATTTTGGAATATGTCGCGCCAGTTGCCCTGATAATTTTGATTTTTTGAACCATCTGGATTCAGCAGCTCAATCGAAAACGCATTCCATGGCCGCGACGGATCTCCATGTCGGCGACTAAACGAAAACGGCAAATATTCCAATCCAATTCGGAGAAGATCCAGATTCTTGAGCTCGCCAAGACGAGTGATCAACTCAATGATTGACAATTCATCTGGAAGCGCATCGAGAAACGTCAGATTTTGTTCATAAACAAGACGATTAATGATCTCAACGTGATTGGCAAACTCATGCCTTTTGATTTGATATGCGTTTGCCGGGTAACCGCCGCGCATCACGTTGAACAAAACGTTAGATTGATGTCGATGTGTGCGAAGAAGATCAGCGCCCGTCTGCAGACCGTCAGCCGAAGCGATAATTCGTTTCAGTTCTTCCTCGTTTTGTCTGATATCCTGTTTGACGATGGAGTCGATATCTGGAAGATTATGCATTTGATGGCGGAGATTGGCGACGTCCGTCTGGTCGCAGCCTGTGTTCGCCACGATGGTCCAGGATTGGAGCTTGCCCCTGGGCAACTCAAGCTGGGAATTTACCAAATAGGCACCACGATGCGCCCGAATATCGGTTTCCTGGGTTACTTGGTGGCCGGATCTAAATCGCTCAACTTGAATCGAGCTGATTAAGATCGTTGGCTGGTTCAGGCCGTACTGCCAGACAACCGTCGACCGTAGGGCTTCACTTGGTTCTGCTCGGTCGGTTGGGATGGAACTCAGATAGAACAAACCCAATTGAGATTCCCCAAGCAGCTCGTTTTTCTTGTAGGCGTCGCCAAGATTGCTGTAACGCAATTGGAAATTCCGATCGAGTCCGTCGGGCATGATATTTTCTAAACCGTCCAAAATCTCAACCGTAACATCAGTGGCCCCGTTATTTACGAGCTGAGAACTGCGGACAAAACCATATTGATGTCCGAACGCCCAACAGCTGCGAAAAACCAATCCGCGGGTGAGGTTGACTTCTTCAAGACATAGTCGACTGCCCAACACGTTCTTGTAGATGTTGCGGGCGATGGTGTCTTTGTTGTCGCCAGAATCAGCAAACGGCTCCCAGATTTCGCCGGAACCGTCGCCCAGTCGGATTAGCGTTTTGGGGCCCGTGCAATCGGCCATGTGAGAAATCTTGTCAGCCGAATAGTACGGAAACAAAGGCGTATCCGGATTTCGACGGCCAGCGGTTACGGCGCCACGGCTGGACACAAACATCCAGTGATCGCTGGCGCTGACCGGCATGATAAAAAACTCTGGCATCAAGTGGCAGTTGGCAATTTGGTAATAACGATCGCCATCTAAATCAAGATAGCCGCCGAGCACTTCATCGGTACAAACATTTTGTGGTGTGACGAAATTCAATTAGCTTCTCATAACAAAGTTGAGTGACGTGATGTTTGCGAACAGCCTACGTCTCCGTAACTGCCATTTTTCGGTTTTGCAAATCAGTTTCGATTTGCGCCAATAGTTTTGGGGAGATGTTGTAAAATAGCATTGCCGCGCAGGCACAAATAAGGAAAACAGCCGGGGTCAAACTCATCAGGGTGATGATCCCATTGATGGTGTTGTCGTTTTGAACTTGATTGACGTTTTCAACAGGCGGCCTGAACGCAAAAAAGGCCAGCGCCCAACCCGGTACCGCGG
>CAMYNE010000617.1 GCA_947259675.1 uncultured Pirellulaceae bacterium | reverse complement strand
ATTTCCAGCCTACCAGTTCCTCGTCGGAAGCGTCATAAAAGGTTAGCAGCGAATCTGCGATTTCCGAGACTTCACCCATTTGACCGACGGCAATGAAGCCTTCCGGTGAACGCGTGATGGCAACAGGCGCGTCGACGTTGGTCTTTTCCTTGGTGGGGACGGAGCGGATAAAGTTAGTCAGCTTTCCGTCGACAATATCGGCCTTGGCGAGCCAGCCCTTCTCATCGTCGCCGTTGCAGGTCGTGTATACAGTCGTGCCAATCACCGCCACACCGTAGAAATCTCCTTCGCCGACCAGATTGTCGTCGGGTTCAGCGACCAATCTTTGCCCTGCCCCTTCCATTTTATCTGCGGTGATGGGTTCCGCACCGGCCTCCGGAACTTTGTACGTGCGAAGCATGTCTTCACCATCAGGTTGGCCACCGCCACCAACGATCAGCGTGTTTTGATCGATAAAACAAAGTCCCAAAGGGCCGATATCGTATTGGGTTTCGGTGCCATAGGTGTCTTTTGGGAATCCTGTGATCACGGGTTCGATTTTCCCGTCAACAATTCGAACAACGCGTAGCGCCGCGCTATCAGAAACGAAAACATGGCCTGTCCCGGGCTGGACCGCCACGCCACAAGGGTTGTCCAGTCCTTCGACAATCGTTTCGACCGTGCCATTTTTGTCTTTTTTATCGTCGTCCGACTCATCTTGGGCGAAAGCAACGCCCACCAGCAAGCTCAACGCCAAGACACAAATCAACTTCTTCATTTTTCCCTCATTCTATATCGATCGCGATCATCGCGTGTTGTTGTTAATCACGATTGTCGCCAACCATTATTGGAAGTGCAAGTGCTGACTGAAGATGCCTATGCCTGGGTCATCCAGGGAGCTTAGGAAGAAGGCCATCCTTTTACGAAGGATGATAGATTGCGGCTCCGCCAGGATGGCAAGTGCCGCTCCCTATGATCACAAAACTCACCTTAGGTGGCTTAATCTTGTCGGACTTCGATCGCATTCCCGTCGGTGAGCTTGCCGGTGGAAACGATTACGCTTTCTCCACCATTGAGTCCGTTGTTGACGGCGGCTTGTTTGCCGTCACTAAAGTCGACGGTGACGGAATGACGAACGGCTTTTCCGCCTTGAGCCAAAAATACATGCTGATTGTCGCCTTCACCTCGTAAGGCTGAGGCAGGAATGACGGTTGCGTTTTTAAATTCCGTCAGGAGGACTTTGACGTAACCGAAGTAACCCGGATTGAGCTCGCCATTTTTGTTGTCCATATCGACTTCAGCTCGGAGCATTCTCGTTTCCTGATCCAACGCGGCTGAGAAACGTGAAACGGTACCTTCGTATGTTTTGTCGGGCAACGCTGTGATCCGAGACAAAATGACTCGATCGCCTTTGTGTAACGCATCAATGTCGGACATCGAGATGGCAAACGTGACACGAATCTTATCCATTTGAGAGACGGTAAGGATCGGCTTCGCGGCGCTATTACCTTCCGCGCTTTGGATAAACGCGCCTTTGTCGTACATTCGCTTGGTGATTTGACCGTCAAACGGGGCTCGCAGCGTGGCGTAATCTGCCAGCTGTTCGACATATCGAAGATCGGCTTTGGCAACTTCGATTTTGGATTCTGCCGCCAAGGCGTCCGCACGAGCCTTTTCTACATTGGCTTCTGCGCCGACAAGATTTGCTTGCGCCGTTCTAACTTGAGCATCGACGGCCGCCACGCCGGCTTCCGCGGCCTGAAATTTGAACTGCGCCGAGTCAACCAGTTCGCGTCGAATCGCGCCCTGATTAGCAAGCTGTGTGAGCCGCGCAAGTTCAGTCTGCTGATATTGCAACATCGCCTGTTTCTGTGCCCGATGCGTTTGGGCTTCTTCGATAGCAGCGCGATAGCCAGCCAATTGAGCATCGGCCTGTTTGATTGCTGCATTTGCTTGTGCGGCCTCCGCTTCAGCTTGACGCACTCGAGATTTTTTTTGAGCTAATTGACTTTCCATTTCGGGAATTTCAAGTTGGGCAAGAACGTCGTCCTCTTTTACTTCATCGCCTATATCGACGTTGATGTTTTTGAGGTAGCCACCCACTTTCGAATACATGCTCACAACTTCGTTGCTCCTAATCGTCGCTGGAACATCGACGGTCCGAAAAAAGTCCTCGCGTTTGACTTTTTCGACCGACACGCGAACAGGGCTCTGTGCAAATGTCGTTGAGGCAATTGCAAAGAGAATCGTTAGCGTTGTCCCGAGTTGTTTCGTATTCATTCTATTGTCCGATCAAGTTCCCTAGTCCAACAGCGAGAGGTGGAAACAGATTCTTAATTACACTTGACTCAGTACCTAGTGCCCAGTGCCCTGTACCCAGTACTCATATTCCTACGCAATCAGTGTTTCGGAAACGCGACTCCGTTCCGGGCGTTTCAACATGACATACAGACAAGGCACAACGATTAAGGTAAGCACGGTCGCCCCAATCACGCCACCAATAATGGCTCGAGCTAAAGGGACATTGGCCTCTCCACCACCAAATCCAATCGCCATCGGCAGCATCGCCAGCCAGGTTGTCATGGATGTCATCAAGATTGGTCGTAAA
>CAMYNE010000616.1 GCA_947259675.1 uncultured Pirellulaceae bacterium | reverse complement strand
GCAAGTGCCCGTGGCATTGGCGGCAGAAATAAGTCCGCACCGAAACCCGCAATCGTGCCCGCGAAGCATGCATAACCCACGTACAAAAATGTTCTTCTGCCACAGAAAACCCAAGTTGTCACGGGCACAAAAAAAAGGGAAACGATTCCGGTATAGCCGACAACCAAAACAAGCAATCGAATCGGATCGACATTGGTTAAATTCAACATTGAGACCGAGCCAGCCGCAAGTGCGGTCGCAACAATAAGATTAATAATTGAAATCTGCGGATTTTCGCTGTTTTCCCATTCATCGGAAAAGACAATCTCCCAGCCAAACAAAAATTTGGCGATCAAAAACGGGACGGAACATGACAGTACCAATATCGGTGCCATCGCCAGTACCAACCCATAAAGCTCGTCATTACGAATTCCAAAAAAGGAAAACCCAATGGCCAAACTAAGCAAACAAAACAACCCGCTCGTCACCGTTAAAACTAATCGAAACAACAAACTACCCGGAAACAATGCGAGAACGAATGCCAGCAGAATAGGCTGAACCATAACCGCGCCTACAAACGCCGATTCAATCAATAATCCTAATAATCCTGTTACCGAATCGACATTCCCACGCACCGCTCCGGCACCGATTAATGCGAACACCAGATCGGCAAACAAAAACGCCCCGATCATGGATAGAAGCGCCCAATGGCGTTCTGCGAAATTGACGTCGGTCTCGACTTCAAGCTTCGGTTGGGGCTGGACCATCAAATTTTCGTTTCTACAAACCGGGCGCGATGGGACAAAAACACGCACGTCGAAACTGTGCAGAAAGTCGCGGCGAGCCTGTCGCGGTCGAAAACTACACTCGCAAAACCACGTGGAGAGCTATGAGTTTCACCCTTCAAGATACCATAGAAGAGAGTAGAAGTTGAGCAAAGTTGAAGTCGACGACCGTCTACGTGATTTCACCAAATTTTGATAGACTCTGTCTCGACTTTCCAATCCAATTTTCTTCAAGTCTTGTCTTATGACTGATTTTGTCCTCGATCACTTGTTAGCGCGTTCACTAGCGTTAACCAGCCTCATCGTTGTTTTTGCTTGTTGCGGACTTGCCACGGCAGCCCAGCAAACGGACGAAGCCGCCTCAACGAATCCAGCGCAGTTCGTCGAAAACGCGGCAGCCGTTACGGACGATTTGGCAACAGCAAATGAGCAACGTTCAGAAGTCGAAATCGCGACCCAACGACTGGAAAATGCTTTTCCTGACGACGATGGCATGGTCAATGAGTTGAAAAAGACCGTCAAGAAATACAAATCGACCGCGTTGATTAGAAACGATGCGATCATTTTTGGCATTCTCTTGGTGATGTTGGGTTTGATTTTCTGGACATCGAGTAGCGACATCAAGGCGTTCAAGATTTTCTACAAAATCGTACCGATGCTGCTGGTGTGTTATTTCCTTCCGTCGCTGTTGACGTTTTTTCATATTGTCGATCACAAAAACTCGAGCCTTTATTTCGTTGCAACCCGATATCTGTTGCCGGCAACCCTGGTGCTGTTGACATTGAGTATTGACTTGAAAGAGATTTTCAAACTCGGACCCAAAGCACTTATCATGTTTTTTACGGGAACGATTGGCGTCGTGATTGGTGGTCCTGTCGCCGTTCTGATCGTCTCATTCATTGCTCCGGATATTATCGGCGTAGATGGCCCTGAAGCAGTTTGGCGCGGTTTAAGTACGGTTGCCGGCAGTTGGATTGGTGGTGGAGCCAACCAGGCTGCGATGCAAGTCGTTTTTTTGAGTCCGGATCCGGATGCTTCTTCCGAGACGGTGAAGAACCTTGAGGATTTGTACAGTGTGATGGTGGCGGTCGATGTTTTTGTCGCAGAAATCTGGATGCTGTTCCTGTTGTTGGGCGTCGGGAAGGCAGACGCGATTGATCGGCTATTCAAGGCCGATTCTTCCAGCATCGAGAGATTGAAAAACAAGATGGAAACGTTCAGCAAAAAAGTCGCTCGTATCCCAACAACAGGCGACTTGATGGTGATTGCCGCGATCGGGTTTGGAGCCACGGCTCTGGCTCATTTTGGCGGCACATTGATTTCAGGTTACGTTTCAAACCTGATAACCGAAACCACGGTGACTGGAACAGACGCCGCGGGAGAATCTATCGTCCAGGACTCTCCCTACGGTTTCCTGAAGGATCTTGGATTGGCGAGCTCCTTTTTCTGGTTGATCGTTATCTCGACAACGATTGGAATTGCGTTGTCATTCACATGGTTTCGCAACTACGAAGGTGCCGGCGCCTCCAAGATCGGCACGGTATTCATTTTTATCCTTGTCGCTGTGATCGGGATGGGCATGGACATTCGCGCGGTGGTTGAGTATCCCGGCTTCTTTCTGGTCGGTGGAATCTGGATGTTATTTCATGTCGTCTTGATGTTTGTCGTCGGTTGGTCGATTCGGGCACCCTATTTCTTCCTGGCTGTTGGAAGTAAAGCCAACATTGGCGGAGCGGCCAGCGCACCCGTAGTCGCGGCGGCATTTCACCCTGCGCTGGCACCCGTTGGCGTTTTGTTGGCCGTGCTCGGTTACGCTTTGGGAAC
>CAMYNE010000615.1 GCA_947259675.1 uncultured Pirellulaceae bacterium | reverse complement strand
TGCAAATTGATGGACCCTTGGCCCGGTGCCAGCGTTTGAGATGTGTATGACAATCAGGCGTAAACTGCGGCTTTCTTTCTGATGAGGTGTGCAATTCCGATTCGCAGCTCTGAGCTACAACGCCAAGTAGCCGGCGATGAAGCCGATCAGCAATCCGACGAACAAACTGATCAAGCCAACCCAAAATACGGTTTGAATTCGGTAGAGCGGCAGATCCTTGGGCAAACGCCCCGCCAAATTGAACTGCTCAACCGTTGAATTGCCGTTTGGTATCGACGCTATGCCGGATGAAGAAAACGATCCGGTGTCCAGACCTGGATCACCCACTCCCAAAGTTCCCTGAAGATTACTGCTTTGGGAAGGGTCGCTGATTTCGTTCATTGCCATTTCGGCAACGTCGAAATTTGGATCGGTGTCCTGGTTGTCGACCGATTGCAAAGGTGCCGGCTGCCACCGTTGACGCCCAATGTCCTCGCTCATTAAAGGACTATCGTCGCTGGCCCACGGCGCTAACCGCTCGGCGACCTCCCTCGCCGATTGAATTCGTTCGCTCGGATCCTTCTCCATCATGTCGCCAATCAAATCGACGAAGTCATCACTGACCTCTTCGTTGAATCGGCGTGGATGCCACGGAGTCTCCTGTAAGTGCCTCCGAGCCTTGCTCTTGGGCGTGCCGCCGGGAAACGGAACCTTTCCGGTGATGGCGTAATACAATGTACAGCCAAGCGAATAGATGTCGCTGACTTCGGTCACATCCAACGGAGCTTTGATCTGTTCCGGGGAGAGATAATCGGCGGTACCCACGATTTTTCCCAGCCGTGGGTCATTCGGATCGTTCAAGTGAAACGCCAAGCCAAGATCGGAGACTTTGGCGATTCCATCCGGGGTCACGAGGATATTTCCTGGCTTGATGTCACGGTGGATTAAGTTACGTTTGTGCGCGTGCTCGAGACCTTCGGCAGCTTGCATGATAATATTGGCACCCTGCTGGACGCTTAATTTTCCTTTCGTTCGCACGAGGCGCCTTAAGTCAGTGCCAGCGACGTACTCAACAACAAGATAATGCACGTTTCCATCTTTGCCGGCATCGAAGGCCCGAACCAGATTTGAATGATCGAGTTTGGCTTGAGCCCGAATTTCTCGGCGAAAATTCTCGATCGCATCGGGAGTCGATTTATGAATGGGCAAGACCTTGATCGCTGACTCGCGCCCCAGCATCGCGTGAACAGCCTTGAAGACTTGCCCCATCCCGCCTTGCCCAATCCAGTCGGTGATGATGTAGGGGCCCAAATCGAGTTTGGTCCTACCAGTCATCAATTGATCTGCCTGGTACGCCGTCACAACTTTCATTTTCACAAGTTGGCTGGCGAGCTGTTTGTCGCTGACGTCGGTGGCAGTCCGACGATCTGACCGGTTCTGTAACAGCGTTACAACCGCGGTGCGGATTTGGTCTTCCGTTACCAAACCACTGGCGATAGCTGTCTTTCTAAATCTAGGCCTTTCGGCGGTCATCTGCTTGCTACAAAGGAAGGATTAGGTTGCAGAAATGGCAAAGTAGGACGAGGCTCTACGTTTATGATATCCCAAATCGATCCAAATTCCACCAACCAGGCGGTTTAGATTCAACGGTAATCCCCGTTTTCTGCGTGGGATGTTCAAAATGTAACGATCGACAGTGCAGCGCTATGCCTTTTCCAAAGGAATACGTGCTGTCGTATTTTCGATCGCCGATAATCGGGCAGTTGACTTGGCTAAACTGAACACGAATCTGGTGTTTTCGGCCTGTTTCCAAATCGATTTCCAGCAGACATTGGTCGTTCCAAGTTCCTATCGTCCGGTAATGCAAGCGAGCCTTTTTGCTGTCCGGACTTTGATAGGGTGAGGCAAACATCCGATGTTTGCTATCGTCTTTAAAAACATAATGTTCCAGTGTTCCATTCCGTTTGCTTAGCCGGTCGGGAACAATCGCCCAATACTTCTTTTTGATCGTCCCGGCTCGCATTTGAGCGGACAGGCGACTGGCGGATTTAGACGTTCGGGCAAAAATGATAGCTCCCGAAACAAACGAGTCCAATCGACTCACCACTCCGAGGTAGACGTTGCCCGGTTTGTTGTATTTTCGGCGAAGATACGCTTTCGCTTCCTTCAGCAAACTCGGCTCATCCTCGGCCACACCCATCGTCGCGATCAATGCCGGTTTATCGATAACCAGCAGGTGATTGTCCTCAAACAGGATTTTCAACGAATGAGACATAGAATATTCTTGTCAACGAGAATCATTGAACCTTCAGTCTAGACCCGAATTTGTATACCAACCAAGCCGTTTCAACCACCTAAAATTCAGATCAGAGAGTTTGCAATTGTCAAAACACGCAATTCACCTTGTCCTGGCCAGCAATTCACCTCGTCGCCGCCAATTGCTCGAAGCGGCGGGGTACGATTTTGTGGTTCGGCCGCCGGATGAATCAGTGGAGCCTGAGATCTCGGATCAGCATGCCCCGGATGAACTCGTCGCCCGTTCCTCTTTTCTAAAAGCAAAACATGTTGCCGAGCAATTAGATTCCGGATTGGTTCTCGCAGCCGATACTGTG
>CAMYNE010000614.1 GCA_947259675.1 uncultured Pirellulaceae bacterium | reverse complement strand
GTGTCTGGAAAGGCGGCTCGCCACCCAAACCAATAAGCCCGATGTGCCGGGAGTCGCTTTAGTTTTTCACCATTTGGGCCGGTCAAAGAAACCTCATCATAGGTCCACTCACCCCCCTGTTCATCGATGACCTTGTCCTCGGATGTAATCTCCTTGAACTTCCAGTCTTTGCATTCATAAACGCGGTTGGCTCTGGATTCATCAGTCACCACGACAAACTTTCGCTCCGCCAACTCGTCGTGATAAACCCTGTTTTCTGAGAGAAAATCTGCTGAAATGACCAGCTTTTATTTGGTCAATTCGTCGAATCGAATCGCCAGAACATCATCTTTGTTTTTGAGGCGATCATCCCAATCCATCACGGGGAACATCAATCTGTCGGTCGCGAAGTATTCGCGGTACGCTTCGCCTTCGTCATAAATGCGTGAGTGGCCGGTATCCAGCGACAACACCGTCGTATCGGGATGCATTTTTCGCCAATCTCCCCAGGTTGTCGTGACAACCTGCAACGGAGTCAACCGGATGCCCTTGCCGACAAGTTCGCCAATCACGGGTCGGCCTTCCAGAGTTGACCAGAGAGACAAGGTCGCTTCGTCGAACATTAGTTTGTTGGAACGATACAGGAAACCACTTGTGCCCAACTCATGATGCTGTCCGTCGACGATTGTCGAATACAAGATCATGGAGCCACATAGCGTACAATAAACGCCGTTGACTGACTCGTTACCGACCGTATCCTTAACCATCTCGTGCCAGGCCAGAATCCGTTTCGGATAGGCGCGTGCCTCGCCATTGACCTCGATACCAAAAATGATGTTGGTGTCGTCGAGGTAAAGCGCGTCATTGGCCGCAATCACCTTCGGGTCTTTCAGTGGGGGTATCCCATTGCGATTGACTCCGCCCCAGGTGACTTCGTCAAGTCCTATCTCCGTAACAGGATAGTTTTCGAAGTATTCCCCCAGTTCTTTGTATTTTTGCGTATGAGCAAACGCTTTAAACTCCACGTAGTATGGGGGCATTTCGGCGAGGTTGTTCAACAGGTATTTTGACCACGCGAAAAAATTGTCGGGATCAATATTTTGGCGAGTCTTTTTCTGCATAAACGACAGGATCTCGTCGGCTCGAAAAGCGTCGCTCAACATTCGACTGGTTTCGAAAAGCATCGTTCCGTAACCAGGCCGCCAATTGTCGTCAATTTGTTTGAGCGCCTTGCTGAATTTGGCATGTGATGGGTCAAACAGGTCCTTGAAAACCGAGATTTCTAACCATCCCTCGGCCGGTTTACTTTCGGTGATTGTTAACTGAGCCCTTTTTTCGGGCTCTTTCTTTATCGCCTGATTTGCAACGTACGCGAGTCCACCAAACGCGGCCAACGCCAAAACAATCAAGCAAACCTGAAGCGGCTTCATAAACTAAACCTGCAAAACAAATCAAATGACGTTTCTGGAAGAACTATCTGTTCTAACGTTTGTGCCAGCAGGCGAACACCGCCATTGACGTTTCGTTGGTAGATTTACGTTCTGCAAAAGCCGCGGACAGACGTTCAGTGCCCACAATTACATAACGCCGGAAGAGCGAGTTGAGGAGATCTTGAAGGAAGCTTGACCGGGTCGACGGCTTCCCAGCCATCGTTTTAGATTCCACCGGTTTTGGTTAACCCATGCGCTATCATAATCGGCTCGCCGTTCGAGACCCTCCTGGCCCGACGATTTTTAAGAGTCAGAGAGGCCTTCAAACTATCCATCAGGGCTGGCTTGGGTTGCTAGACATCATTGTTCGAGATTTCTCTGACGATCTGTTGCAGCCGATTATGCTGTAACGTTTTTGGCAAGCGATTTTTGAAGCTGATTGAAGCCGGGCCCGCCAAATTGCCTGGGGTCCCTCTTGACCTGTCCCTTGGGCTTTGGTTTTTCGAAGGCTCTTGAGGCGCCCGAAAGGGCACGACGCCAACACTTTTCTCGACTGATGACTCAAGATCCTGATCGGCAAAAACGACCGTAACTTCGGCCGTAGTCTCTTCGATTGGGGGAAGTTCTGCTCGTACAACTCGCACACTGCGAGGGGCCTCGATTCCCAATCGTACGGTGTTCCCTTTAACCTTGAGAACGGTGACCTTCACATTGTCACCGATTAAGATTTCTTGTTGAAGCTTCCTTGATAGGACTAACATCGTTCACTCCTTTGGTAGACGGCTCTTCTTGTTCAGCAAATCTTTATACGTATCCGACGCAATTTGGATTCACTTTTGTTTGACGAATCCAAGACGTCAAACTTACAGATTTGGTTCACGGATAATTTTATGCAGATGTCATGCCACTGACGATAGACTTTGTTTCGAAATTAGCTAAGTCGTTGTGGGAACGATCCTTACAAATTGTTCAGCCGTCTGCTAGCGGGCGACAATGGCCATGCAAGCGTGTCAAAATAGCTCACAAAAATACAAATTTGTCACAATGAAATTAAAGTCTCAGACGTGCTAGCGTTGAGTTTCGTAACGAGAGACACCGTTTTCTCCGCTTCCTGTTTTGCTCCTCTCCTCCGAAATTTGAGGAACGGGGTTGGCTGATGAAATCCAGGAAACCGTGTTCCTGAA
>CAMYNE010000613.1 GCA_947259675.1 uncultured Pirellulaceae bacterium | reverse complement strand
GTTACATGATTGTTTAGATTTTCGACCGGTATGCGGTTGTTTAACCATTCTTCAAAGCCGTCATTTGCCTGGTCGTATAACTGCCGCAATTGATCCTCGGCATTTTGAATTTCTTCAGAAGCCTCGGCAAGTTTTTGTTTTGCTTCGTCGGTTGGCAAAGAGAGCGCCGGCGTCGGAATCGCGTTGGTGAAAAACGAAATCATCCCGCGTTCGTCAATGTTGGCAAAAAATGAGCTGAGTTCGTAATATTCCCGTGTTTTGATTGGATCGTATTTGTGGTCGTGGCAACGAGCACATTCGAACGTCAATCCCATAAAGGCGGCCGCGAATGTCTGGGTTCGATCCG
The DNA here is from genome assembly GCA_947259675.1 of uncultured Pirellulaceae bacterium. Taxonomy (GTDB): domain Bacteria; phylum Planctomycetota; class Planctomycetia; order Pirellulales; family Pirellulaceae; genus Mariniblastus. Next base: position 2,252 of record CAMYNE010000613.1, on the reverse strand, counting down.
CGACGCTTTCGATTCGAAATTCTTCTTCCGAGCTACCACCTTCTTTCTTGTGAGAGTGAAGCCGGTTGAATGCAGTTGCCAATTTTTGATCCTGCGTTGCGTCGGGCAACAAGTCGCCGGCAAGCTGCCAGGTGATGAATTGATCGTAGCTTAGGTTGTTCTTAAAAGCACGAATGACCCAGTCGCGCCAGGGCCAAACATAACGGGTGTGATCGGTTTGGTAGCCGTACGTGTCCGAATACCTGGCAACATCAAGCCACTCACTGGTCATTCGCTCAGCATAAGCGTCCGAGTTTAGCAAACGCTCCACGACTTTTTCGTAAGCATTGTCCGCTTCGTCGTTTACGAATAGATCCAGCTCATTTAGCGTTGGCGGAAGACCGGTCAAATCAAACGCAACTCGTCGTAGCCATTTCTCGCGGCTTGATTCTTTGTTTGGTTGCAGGTTCCGGTCGGTCAAGCGTTTGAAAATAAACCGGTCGATGTCGTTACGAGCCCAGCCTTCGCCAACTTGTGGTACCGGAATTGCATCGCGAACTGGAACAAAAGACCAGTGCTGTTCGAAATTCGCGCCTTGGACAATCCATTGATCAAGAATGTCTTTTTCGTTTTCGGTGAGTTGACGAACCTCGTCTGGAGGTGGCATTCGGTCGTCATCGTCGCTGCGAATCCTCAAGTGAAGTTCGCTTGCATCAAGACTGCCGGGCACGATCGCTTGATAGTCGCCGAGATCCGCCAAAGCCTGTTCTTTGGTGTTCAAGCGAAATTCAGATTCCTGGTTACTGGAATCAGGGCCGTGACAGTGAAAGCAATGATCGGAGAGAATCGGTCTCACGTCTCGATTGAAAGAGATTTGCTCCTGAGCGTGAGCGAGGGAACTAACGCCAATGCAAATAAACAAAATCAAGAATGTTCGAATCCGCATCGCGACAACAATCTCAAAGGCTGGCTGAAAACAACGACTCTATTCTGATAAAAGAAGGTCCGTTTGTCTGTATCCATTCATGGCCAATGTTAAACAACTTTGCGAGGCGAAAAGTGTAGCTGCAATTGTCTCAATTGCGCTGCAACATTAGTGCGCGTCGCACGGACGTATAGCGGTCGTGGCGCTCTGATTGCTGGGCGAAATCGACGAAAAGACGCCAAACCTAAACCAAACGCGCTCTAGATGATGCTCAATAACAATTGAGACAATTGTTGCTACACTTTTTTGCACAGCGAAATACTAATTCCAAACCGAAACTTGCAATTACCCGTTATTTAGCGATTGATCGATCGCCGAATGTAAATTCATTAGCCGTCGATATCGCTCAAAAACCTGATCGTATTGCTGAGCACTTTCTGCGATGGGTTCGAATCGTTGGCGATTTGCACTGGCGTGGCCCGAAAGGAATGAGGACCAGTCGGCGGTTGAACCGTCCAGCAACTGTTTACGAAACTTGGCCATCAACGCTGCCCCCCAAGCCGTTCCTTCTTCGGCACTCTCCAGCAAAGTCACGGGCGTTTTGAAGACGTCCGCCAAAATCTGGGCTAGTTCCGGCGTTTTCGTCAGCCCGCCGGTCAAGATGAGTTCGCTTCGCGGGAAACCTTGCGAGTCAAGAATTTCACTGCCCAAACGAAGATTGAACATGGTCGAGAGCAACGCGGCTTTGACAGCGTTGCCAGGTTTCGCATTTTCAGGATTCAGGCCGACCAGCATTGCGGTTCCGCCTCGACCGACTCCTAGTCCGGGTTCGTCATCCATAAACGGCAATGCCAATAATCCTCCGCATCCTGGAGCGGCGTTCAGGACTTTTGGCATAACAGCCGCGAATCCATCGCTTTCTTCGTCGTCGATGACATCGCCAAACATCTCGACCACCTGATTCATGAATGTGGTTCCATTGCGAAGCCAAACCATGTTGATTGGCTTTCCATCTGCCGCACAGAAATGATCGATTGCGTTACTAACTCCCTGGAAAGCGCGGTCGCCAACCGAGTTTGCGCAAACCGACGTGCCGAAACTAACGGAGACCACGCCAGCGTTTCCGATCAGAGAACCGGCGAGAGCCGCGGGCTGGTCACCTTCAGCTGGCGCGACGGGAATCCCAGTCGGAAGACCTAATAGCTTTGCACCCGTTTCGTTCAGTGAACCGGCATCCTGTCCTGCGCATCGTACAGCCGGCAAAAGGTCTGCGAGGGAAGCGACATTTTCGTCTGTGACAAGTTCGTCGAACGACGCGAGCAGCTTGGCATCGTAGTTCAGAGTTTCC
>CAMYNE010000612.1 GCA_947259675.1 uncultured Pirellulaceae bacterium | reverse complement strand
CGAGGCTGATGACCTGATAGACCGAGAAGGGTGCTTCCGGTAAAGCGGCTGGGCCTGCTGCGCCAACTCCTGCGACCCCAACCGGCGCCAGACCTACCCCGTAAGCGTCTCCCTCCATGCCCATGGTGTCATCCAACATGGCTGGTTGCTCACCCAGATCAGAGCTTTCGGCCAAAACCGTGGCGGATGATTCATCGGTGTAAATTTCAGAGTCTTCCAGAGCAATCACTTGCGACCCGCTCGACTCATCGTCGATCGCTTCTTCTAACGGAGTCAGGTTAAAGTCATCTTCTTGCATCAAAGTTGCTTGTTCGGGATCAGCCGGATCGTCAAGCATGATGATGTCATCATCGTCTTCGGGTAACTCCAATGAGTCGATATCCGAGCCGCCTAGTTCGAGCGGTTCTTCGTCCAGCAAAATGCCACTTTCATTCGGACTCAAGTTGATCCCGCTATCGTTTGCTTCCAGAGCAATTTCAGTACTTGAGTCACTGTCTTCCATCACCAAATCGGAATCTTCAAAGTCACTGCTCAATTCGGCACTGTCTTCAAATGATTCGCTTTCACCGATCTCCAGTTCATCGGAGAACAAATCGTCTTCAGCCAATAACAAATCTTCTTCACCTGCCATCTTGCCGGTGTCTGAAGGGCTGTCTTTGCCACTTTCATCGTCGTCAAGCAAATCGCCCGAATCGCCGGTAAGTTTCTTGCTGCTTTCAGCTGCCAGACTCAAACTACTGCTGCCAAACGAAAGGTCATCGTCTTCTTCTGAACCGATAACGTCGCTGCCGCTGCTATGTAACTTCAGGCTGTCGCTACTGTCTTCGATCTTGAAACTGTCGTCACTGGCCGACAAATCAATTTCACTGTCATCCGCTTCGCTTCCTGCGCTTAGCGGTCGCGAGAAAATCTCGGAGGAGGAATCGTCTTGAATGAGATTGTCGGAGGATTCGTCAGAGACATAATCCGCAGAGGATTCATCATCAGGAATCGATTTTTCGTCGGTCATTTTGCTTCCATCTGCTAAGTCGAAGTCGAGTTCATCACTGTGATGAGTAACGGCCGGTTTGTCAACGATTTTTTCGCCAGTAGCGCTAACACCACCTAAGTTCAGTTCAATATCCAGATCTGCGGCAACTCGTTCCAACTCGGTCTTCTTGAACTTCCAGCTCGCTCCGTCGCGATACCCAAAAACTTCGTTGTTGGAACGCAACTCAGTTAGCTGCTCAACCGTCATGCCAAGCATAGCTGCCGCTTGTTCCAATGGGATTAAGTTGGCCATGAGGTATTGGCTCCGTAAGTTGGCTTTGCCGAACATTAAGGGGGGGAGGGAGTAATCGTCGTTCGCCCACAAAAATCGAGGCGCAATCAACGTCTCAGGATCGAGATTAACGACAAGACAAGTCTCTATCGGATTCGAAACCAAAACGGCCCATAATCCAATTATAATTCGACACTGAACTTACCATCCGCTTTTGATTGTCTGCACGTGTGAAATTGTGGAAATTAAGAGCTCTTTCGGGAACTGTTCGAATAATACCGCCTAATTTCGATTCTAAAAGCCGTTTTTTGTGATTCAAGTCCGCCGCGCTGACTGTGTTAGTTTTTTCGGCGATCTTTCGCCCCTAAGGTGAGTCTCCGACCGGTCGCATCGAATTTGACTCTTTGGAATCCGCACATTCGGATCAAAGCGAGAGAGGAAACTCGTGACAAAGGTGATTTCTGGGCGGATCCCCCCAAGTCGACACTTAAACACACGGTTAGGCGGCTCGAACGCGTGACCCGGCCTTTCTTCGGATGCGAATTTGTATGCCCGTTTTCGGCCGCACCGTAACCAAAGGCTCGGGCTCAATCTTCTCTTGTCCCGGTTCAAGCTCGAGTTGAAATCGCTGTAAAACGGTCGCTGCCAACAAAGCCAATTTCATCATCGCCAAATTGCTGGCCGCACATGCCCTCATTCCCATCCCAAACGGAAAATAAGCATGTTTGGGAAAAGGGATCTCTGAATTTGGCTTAAATCGCTCTGGCATGAACTCCTCTGGTTTCTCAAAAAAGCGCGAATCCCGTTGAGTCACGTATGGCGAAACAAACACCCATGTCCGATGTTCGATAACGTGGTTTCCGACTCGGACATCTTGCCGGGCTTTGCGAGCCGTAAACAACCAAGTAGCCGGATAAAGTCGCAGTGATTCTTTTACAACCCAATCCAGGAACTCAAATTTCGGCAGATCCGCCACCTTTAGATCTCGCGAGCCGACCGTGCGATCGATTTCATTCCTTATTTTCTCTTGGGCCTCGGGGTGCCGGGCAATGAGGTAAAACAACCAGACCAAAGCCGTAGAAACATCGTCTGCGCCTGCCTGGAACATCATATTGGCGTGATCGCGAACCTGGTGATTTCCCTCGTGAGTGTTATCGACCGTTCTCAAAAGACTCGTGATCAGATCGTTACCTACTAATCCCTCCGCTCGTTTGCGATCAATAATTCCATAGATCAAGTCATCCATCATCTTGATCAGCCACTTTTTTTTCCGCTTGGAGGGAAGCGGCCACGAGTCCGGGATTGGAACCAGCGCTCTCATCTCTTTCATGAACAACTT
>CAMYNE010000611.1 GCA_947259675.1 uncultured Pirellulaceae bacterium | reverse complement strand
CAACCGCGTAAACGCGGGGGCTTCTGACTGGAGACCCCCGCGTTTACGCGGCCGGGAGCATCATCTTCAACCTAGACACCAGACCAAAAAACACCAGACCAAAAAACGGAGACCACCGCGTAAACGCAGGGGCTTCTGACTGGAGACCCCCGCGTTTACGCGGTGGGAGGCTCATCTTCAACCTGGCGCGGCACAAGGCCGCGACCTAAAACGACTTTTGTCATTTCAAATACAAGCGAGCAACTCGCGCGTGGTTACCGTGGAAGACTCTTTCGTAATCTGGGCACGAGACGATGACTACGATTACGACGAAGACTAGGATTGTCTTTGACGACTAAGACGTTCACCGACCGTGGCGTGCTCAATCGCTCTTTCAGGATAACTTGTCGTTTTCGTCGGCAACGACGCGTTCCACAAGTGGCTGCGCCAGTTTGAAGATACAAGCGCCGAGGGGTGGTACGGTAATATTTATTGAGGACGGTCGACCGAATGCTTCAATATCCTCCGTCTCGATCGGAACGCCGTTACCGACATTTGAACCGTTGTAATACGTCGAATCGCTGCTGAAAATCTCGTGATAGACACCGGGCTGTGGAACACCAAGGCGATAGCTGCGATGTACAACCGGCGTGAAATTACAACAGACGATCACAAAATCGCGTGCGTCTTTTGCTTTGCGAATAAAACTAACGAGGCTGGTTTCCCGGCTCATGCAATCGATCCACTCAAAACCGTCGGAATGGAAATCGACCTCGTGCAGTGCGGGTTCGCGTTTGTAAAGGGCGTTCAAATCACTGACCAGTTTTTTCAAGCCCTGGTGAGATTCCCATTGAAGCAGATCCCATTGCAACTCGGAATTGCAATTCCATTCGTTCCACTGCCCCCACTCATTCCCCATGAAATTCAGTTTCTTACCGGGATGAGTCCACATGTAGCTGAAAAGCAGCCGCAAATTCGCAAACTTCTGCCACAGGTCGCCCGGCATTTGATCCAGCAATGATCCCTTGCCGTGGACAATTTCGTCGTGTGAAAACGGCAGCATGAAGTTTTCAGTGAACGCATAGATCAAACTGAATGTAAGTTCGTCGTGGTGGTACTTGCGGTGCACCGGATCATTTCGCATGTAACGCAACGTGTCATTCATCCAGCCCATGTTCCATTTCAGGCTGAATCCAAGCCCACCACAGTAAGTCGGCCGCGAAACACCGCCCCAGGAAGTCGACTCCTCGGCAATGGTCAGGACCCCCGGAAATTCCTCGTGAACTTTCTCATTCATCTCCTTGAGAAACTCAATTGCGCCAAGATTTTCACGGCCGCCATATTTGTTCGGTATCCACTGGCCGTCATCGCGGCTGTAGTCCAGGTACAACATCGATGCAACAGCATCGACTCTCAAACCATCGATGTGATATTTATCCAACCAGAACATCGCGTTGGAAATCAGGAAATTTCGAACCTCGTTGCGATCATAATTAAAAATCAACGTATCCCAATCCGGGTGATACCCCTGTTTCGGATCAGAATGTTCGTAAAGCGAGGTACCGTCAAAATTCGCCAATCCATGCCCGTCCTTGGGAAAGTGAGCCGGAACCCAATCGATCAGCACACCTAAATCGTTTTGGTGGCAATAGTCAACGAAGTACATAAAATCTTCAGCAGTTCCATAGCGGCTGGTTGTCGCAAAGTAACCAACGGTCTGGTATCCCCAACTGCCGGTGTAGGGATGTTCGCTGACCGGCATCAACTCAAGATGCGTGAAGCCCATTTCCTTGCAATAGTCGACCAGCTGATGCGCCAGATCGCGATAATTCATCCAACCGTGTTCATTGTCTTCATGTTGCCGCCAGCTGCCGAGGTGAACTTCGTAAATAGAAATCGGATCTTCAAGATGTTTGCGCTCAGCCCGATCCCGCATCCACTCTGTGTCTTGCCACTTGTACGAATTCAGGTCGGTCACGATCGAGGCCGTTCGCGGAGGTAGCTCGCTATAGAATCCGAACGGGTCGGATTTGTCGATTTGTCGACCGCGGGCGTCGGTGATGCGAAACTTATATGCCTGACCCATTTCAATTTCGGGAATAAATAGCTCCCAGACGCCACTGGGGACCAGTTTTCGCATTGGATGTTGGCGACTGTCCCACTTATTAAAGCTGCCGACGAGGCTGATTCCCTTCGCATTCGGAGCCCACACCGCAAAATTGACGCCTTTGACACCGTCTACTTCACGAGCGTGGGCGCCCAAACGTTCATAGATCTTGCTGTGGGTGCCTTCACCAAACAGAAACAAATCAAGGTCCGACAAAAGCGGTTCAAAAGAATAAGGATCGTAAACCGTCATGACCTCGTTGCCTTCGGAGTATCGAATTCGATAGCGATCGTTTTCGGAGCAAAAAAACTTGGCGTTACAAACATATTGAAAAAGACCACTCGGATGGGTGCGACGCATTTCCTGGTAAACTGTACCCGTCGAATTCCCCACCCAGGCTCGATCAGCATTGGGGAGGAAAACGCGAATCAGCGTCTGCGCGCTACCGTTTTTTCCATTTCGATGGGGTCCCAACAACTGAGTCGGGTCTTCGTGCTGTCCGTTAATGATCTGTT
>CAMYNE010000610.1 GCA_947259675.1 uncultured Pirellulaceae bacterium | reverse complement strand
TCGAAGTGTTTTTTCGCAACGGGAAGACCGCTTAAATTTAGCGATTCCAGGGATTCGCAGTTTTCGATTGCAAACAGGCTTGCCTCGGTAATCCTCTCGTTCGTATTCAAACGCAATTGCTTCAAATATTTCAGTCGCCCAAGGTGTTGGACACCATCATCGGAGACATCCGAGTTGTCAAGCATTAACGTTTCAAGTCCATCATTCACTTCGGCGAGGGCTGTTCCCGTGACTCCGGGACACTTCGAAAGATCCAGCCATTGGAGATTTTTGAACAACGAGAGCACCCTCAGTCCTTCGTCAGTGATTTCCCTGCTGTCGCGCAGACTCAGCTTTTTTAATTTCGTCGCGGCGCCCAAGGACTCCAGATGTCGATCTTCGAGAGAATGATTGGACTCCAAAACCAGCTCTTCCAAATTGGGCAGCTGAGAGATTTTTTTCAATCCCATGAAATCGAAATGACTGTTGTTCGAAAAAATCAGCTTTTTCAGCGAGGTACACTGAGTCAGTGGAGCCAACGATAACAACGACTCCACGTCAATGATTTCAAGCTCCTCCAACAGCGGAAGATACCTCAACACGCCCAGCGAAGCCTCCGTAATTTCATCGCAACGGAGAATCGAGAGTTTCTTCAATCCTTTCAAGCGTGCAATGCCGGACATGTGTCGATCATAAAAGCGTCGAGAATAATTAATCTGCAGCCATTCCAGGTGCGGAAAGACTTCCAGGTCACCGACCACAAAGACTCGAGGCACGTATTCAATTTTGACTCGAACAACCTGGCCAAGTTCGTTCTCTTCGTACGAGTTGCTTGAACTCTTCAACCAGATTTTGGCTTCGTAAGGCGTCGACGGAATCGAAGAATTTTGCCCAACTGTCGAGTTGACTAAGCTGATCGCGAAGAGGCAAATCACACTAATATTCGGCCACTTTAACATGAAAAAAGACGTGTTGAACCGTTGGGGTCGGGGTCGCAGTTACAGAATTGTTGATCCTCGATTATACTAGTGCGTGTCGCACGGACGTATAGCGGTCGTGGCGCTCTGATTGCCGGGCGAAACCGACGAAAAGACGCCAAACTTAAGCCAAACGCGCTCAGAAAATTGAATGCCGCGAGCGTGGAATGGTCTGACGTTTGCAGCGCTGCCGCGGAACCGAATGTTTCATTGAGGGTGTCCGGGAATTAAAACGCTGGAAAGCCAAACAATGTGAGCGGCGCAGCGCTAGCCGCCGGTATCGCAACCTCTGAGCACCGGTGGCTAGCGCCATTCCGCTCACAATTCCCGGGGGTCCTCATTTAATTCGATTGTTTTTGTCAGCTGCTTTTAGCAGACGATTGGGGATGAAAATGTTTGAACGAGATCTGCTCGTTGCCTTTATCGCCTTTGCGTTGGGGTTCGCCTTGATTTCGTCGGCAGTACTGAATTACGAGCGGGCTTTCGAAATTCGCACACCGAAATACCTGAGCCAAACGCTCGGACGCGGCAGAGCGCGAATGATCATGGGTTTGATCGGAGCATTCGTCGTTTTGATAGGCATTTACATCATCAGTGCTCCGTTCATCAACAAATCGCCTAACGAGGAACATACGGGAAGTACTTATCCTCCATCGATGAACTCTTTTTCAAGCCCATGAACGGCATTGTGCCTGAAATCACGGCTAGAGCGTCTTAATGAAAGCGTACAAGTCCGCCCAACCTTGTTCGTCGACTTGATCCAACAGCCCATCTGGCATCAGAGACTTCTGCGATAAAGTTTTTGCTTCAATGTCAGATTTGTTGATCCGAACTGTCTTGCCTGCGGAATCCAACAAAGTAATACCGTCAATCGACTCGTAAATGACCGTCCCTGTGATGATCAAACCATCCTCCGTCTCGATGATCAAGGCCCGGTAGCGATCTGGCAACTGTTCACTGGGAAAAGCGATCGAACGAAATAGATCGCGTTTTGAAAATCGATTGCCGATTCCTGCCAGCTTCGGACCGAGTCGCGAACCGCCATCATGACAGAGTGCACACTGGTGTTTGAGATATAACTCCCACCCCCGATCAACATCGCCCATCGACCAATCAACTCCTGACAGCATTTCCTCGAAATCCAAACTGGTTACCTCTGCGTCGAATTGGTCGGGGTATTGGCGAACCAGATATTCTCGCCATCTTGTTAACGCATCGTTCTGAACCTTGCCGTTCGCTTTCAGTTGGTATCCAAACGATTTGCCAGTTTGTTCTTGTAGCAACAACACGATTTGGTCACGAATGGATACTCCCTGTTTGTCCCATCCCAGACGTTTTGCCGTCCGCAGACCTTTGCGAAGTTCATCTGGAACAGGTTGGTCCGCAAGTCGTCGTAGTGCAATGGCGGAACGTTTGACAGTCGTCGGATTGAAGGACTCCAGACCATCGCTAAAAAGCGGGCGATCTTCCGGTAACGGCTGTCTTGCGAGCGCGATGATGGCTTCGTCTTTCAAATGGGGTAGCGAAGTACATTTCCGTAACAGAGAAAGATTTAGTTCGCTAACCGTTGCTGCAATTCGCAATTGAGCCGCAGTTGCTTCTAACGGATTCTTTTCGACGGCTTCCGAAAACGCGCTCGCGGAACT
>CAMYNE010000609.1 GCA_947259675.1 uncultured Pirellulaceae bacterium | reverse complement strand
GTCACGTGACGAGAAATCCAGCTTCAACTCGTGCGACTGCTGCAAGAACTCCACCGTCATATTTAACATCTGTTCGGCACATAACGGTAAGTGGTATTGGAGAATCGCCATCTCGTCTTCCCGATTGGGGAATTTGAGCGTCAAGGTTGGCTGCAAACGGCTGAGAATGTAATCGGGAATCTCAAACGTCGACTCATCCTGGTTCATCGTCACGGCGCAGCGAAAATCTGGATGAGCCGCAATCGTGATTCCTGCCACAATGGATTCGACGTACCGACGGTAATCCAATAGCGGTGCGAGCGAAGCCCATGATTTTTCGTTCATTCGATTGCCTTCATCAAGAATGCAAACGCCCCCTTTGATCATCGCACTCACCAGCGGCGAAGCGTGGTAGGCGATCTTGCCACTCTCTGCGAGGACGGGCGTAATCAACAGGTCTTCCGGTCGCGTGTCGGCGGTACACTGATAAATGTACAAATCCTGTTCACGAACCTGGGCAGCAGCCATGCCGAGCGCCGTTTTTCCGATGCCGGGCGGGCCGATGAGTCGGGGAGTTAATGGCAGATCATCATCGTCAACGACAATCCAACACGCCAAGACTTGTTTCAATATTTCGCCTTGTCCAATCCATGCTCCCTTGACCTCATGCGGTTGGCTGAGGTGAAGATTTACATCTTGGACGTTTACAGTTTCTGCCATAAATATCTTTATCTGAATTCGCGAACAGATGTACAGCCTGTCAGCTAAAAAAGCTAAATAAAACTAATACTAATTTGACAAAGCCTTGAGGAAATCAACCAGAAAAACGATCTCCTCCTCGGTGAGTTTGAGAGGTTTGAGCTCTTCGTCCAGTACCGGGTCGTCAGGAGCGCCACCTTTATTATAAAACTCGACGACGTCGCGCAATGTTTTTACACTGCCGTCGTGCATAAACGGCGCCGTGTGTTGGACGCCACGAAGCGTTGGCGTTTTGAACTTAAATCGATCTGCAGTGTTCTCGGTAATTTTGGTTCTTCCCAGATCACGATCGGCGAGCCCAAATCCAACGCCCGTATTGTGGAAATCTTCATCCGTCAGATTCGGTCCGGAATGGCATTTCCAACAACCTCCCCGGCTTTCAAAAATCCACATTCCTTGACGGGCACTCTTGGATAGCGCCCCATAATCCGCCGCGCGAAACCGATCCACCAGAGAATTTCCGGTCAACAACGTTCGCTCGAAACTGGCGATCGCGTGTGCCAGGTTGGTTGGCGTGACGTATTCGACGGACGGCGGCGTTTCCGATTCGGCAAACGCCACCGTGAAATCATTGACGTAGCTTTCGTCCGCTTTCAATGCCGCCATCACGTTTTCAACTGTTCCGCCGAGTTCGTCTGGATTGGAAATTGGCGTCAGCACTTGATCTTCAAGCGATTTTGCGCCCCCGTCCCAAAGAAAAATCTTCCCATAAGCCCGGTTCAAGATCGAAGGCGCGTTGCGTTTCCCGACACGTCCGCCCAGCCCGATGGCTCGCGCGTCCGGGCTGGCAAATCCATGATCGGGTTGGTGGCAGCTGGCACAAGAAACCGTTTTGTCTTCTGAGAGAATCGGATCAAAAAACAGCCGACGTCCAAGTTGGACCTTTTCTTCGGTGAGCGGATTATCTTTCGGCACCTTCGGGCGATTTTCAAAACCTTGCGGGATCGATTCGAGTTCAAGTTCAGCGGGCAAATTATCCTTCGGCAACAAAGGTTGTTGTTTCGTATCATCGTCATGAACGGCGGCTGCAGGTTTCGCCGGATACGACCAAAGCAAACCCATTGAAATTAGAAAGATAAAACAAAAAAGAATAACTGACTTAGTCATTTCGCTGGCACCCTAATAAACACGTTAAGTCATCATTTTAGCCGCTCGATGGCCAGCAAGAAACAGTTGCGACCCAGTTTCAGACAAGACGCTGCCGGGGACAGGCTGAACTACATCCCTGTGCCAAAGCGAATTACCGCTTTTCATGAAACCACATGATTCGCCCACGCGATAACGCTGGTTTGACGGGCAAAGTGCAACAGCGGTGGCGAATCAGGCAATTCAACGTTAATTCCGCTCAACATCGTATTGCGATGAATAATTGCTTGCGCATCGAAAAGTTCCCACGGATTGTGATCGATCTCACCCCTGAATATTCGACCCCTCCGGTCAGCGGTGTACAGGCAATATCGCGCCGTCAACCAATGATCGAGTTGCCCCGGTGTTGACGAAAACGATTCGCCAATTGGTCGATATTCGACCTCGAGTTCCGCCGCTGGTTCGTTGCGATGTGTCCGACTCGAAAGATAGTGAAACCAACTGTTTTGACGTGTCAACCGAATTTGTGCATCCATGTATTTCAAATGAAACAGATATCGCGCGGCTCGCACGGCAACCGGGTTAGTCGCGTCGAGGCTGAAAAACCAAACTCCTGGCTTGTTATCGACCGTCACATACGTGCGGACATTCAACTCAGGGAAGGCGGAAAACCACGGCATATTCGGAAAAAAACGTGGCGCTACTCCTGACATTCGAAACGGAACGATTCCGATCCAGGCCTGACCTTCAAACTGATCGACTTCGACGCGTTCTGGAAGCCATTGC
>CAMYNE010000608.1 GCA_947259675.1 uncultured Pirellulaceae bacterium | reverse complement strand
CCAAAACTCCTTTTAAGGTCCCCGCAACCGGAACCGTGCCCTACGAGTATTTCGAAGTCGATCCTGGCTTCAAAGAAGACAAATGGGTTTCCCAGGCAGAAATTCGAATTGGTAATCGCGCGGTCGTTCATCATGTCATTGTGGCGATTGGCGACGACGGACGATTCCATGGCTCAGTTGATTCCGAGTGGATAACCGCATGCGCGCCAGGTTCGCCGCCACTGATGCTCCCAAAAGGATATGCGAAACTGATTCCGGCGGGTTCCAAACTTTTTTTTCAAATGCACTACACGCCAAACGGCATTCCGGCGAAAGACATCAGCCGCGTCGGATTCAAATTTATTGACGAAAAAGATGTCATTAAAACGGTGGGCACCCAGGAAGTCTTGAATGAACACTTCCGCATACCTGCGGGTGCCGTAAATCATCCAGTGAAAGCCACGCATAAATTCCGAAAAGACTCGCTCGTTTTGTCGCTCTTCCCGCATATGCATCTACGGGGCAAGTCGTTCCGATATTCGGTCAAGTATCCGGGGCCAGATGGCAAAACCGAAATCCTGTTGGACGTGCCTAACTACGATTTCAATTGGCAAAACGGTTATTTGTTCAAGGAACCCAAATTCATACCAGCCGGGACGGTGATGACCTGTGTTGCTCATTACGACAACTCAGAAAACAACATTGCCAATCCCAATCCGAACAAGGCCGTTAGCTGGGGCGATCAGACTTGGGAAGAAATGATGATCGGCTACTTCGACATGGCTTTGGCCGATGAAGATTAGACTTAAGTGCCGAATGCCGTCGTCACTTTTTGCCGCTTCCCTGCCCTGCGGGTTTTTCACCCTGAGCAGCCGCTGGATTCGATGGCTTCGAGGGATTGGGAATAAACTGCCCGTTGGCCTTCGAATCCGATCCCATTTTGGCGGCCGAACCTGGAGTCGGCTTCCCCGTCGTTGGCTGTCGAGTTTGCCCTGGTTTCATGTTGGCGATTTTGCCTTGCGGCTCAAACTTTAGTGCAGCCGAGTTCATACAGTAACGAAGACCAGTGGGAACCGGACCGTCTTTAAACACGTGTCCCAAATGGGCATTGCAGCGAACACATTGGACTTCGGTTCGCACCATGCCCGCGTCGTAATCCGGGACATGCGCGACATGTTTGTAATCGATGGGTTGATAATAGCTTGGCCACCCCGTTCCCGACTTGTACTTGGATTCAGAAGAAAACAGTGGCAAGTCGCAGCAAATGCATTTGTAGATGCCAGGTTGCTTGTAATCCCAATACCGGCCGGTGAATGCTCGTTCTGTTCCTTTCTGACGAGTTACGTAATGCTGAATGGAAGTCAACTGGGCACGCCATTCTTGATCGGATTTGGTCAATTTTTCGATAGGTACTCCTGCCGCGGCTTGGGTTGGGCTCTGCTGGGCCTTCGGAATCGGAGTTGGCTGCTGTGATTTCGGATTCGCAAGCGATGGTTGTTGAGTCGCCGGCGGAGCGGTATCCTGCTCAACATCTCTCGCAGAACCCTTCAATGAAGTGGCCAAAAACAAACCGGCAACCGCAAACAAGAGTGGAAAAAAGTATGGTTTTGCATGATTAAAAAACGTTATCACTGTCTTTCCCCACTGACTAATTTTAATCCGTCAGCATCCATCATCGTTGGATGCTGGCCGCCACGGCTGGCCGAATTCGACCAGAAACCGCTATCAACAAAACTGAAAGCAATGAACTGAATTTAGCAAATTTGCACCTAATCGCTACGCCTAAATCCAACTATCCGATGTTTGGCAAAATCGATCGTGAATAGACTCACCGACAATGACTCGAATTCGTCGACCGAACCGTCTGGGCAAGCAGGCGAACCCAGGCCGCCAAGTCTGGCTGGTAAAGGCAAACGGCGGCGAATTTTGGTTTTAGTCGCTGTTCTGATTCTGTTCGTCGCAGTTTTCGTTCTGATCAAACAGCATTTTGATCTCAATCAACTGGTTGAGCAAGAAACGGCTTTGAAAGATTATTATCGGGAGCACCCGAATCTGGTGCTACTGATTGCCTTTTTATTATACGTGCTGATTACCGCGTTAACGATTCCAGTCGCGACTGTGTTGTCTTTGTTGTACGCCTGGTTCTTCGGTTTTTTTTACGCCCTGATTTTGATCAGCTTTGCGTCGACCGCAGGCGCCACCATTGCTTTCCTGATCAGCCGATACATATTACGTGACTTTGTGCAATCCAGATTCGGCGGTCGGCTGGCCATTATAAATTCCGCGCTTGAAAAAGAAGGCGCTTACTATCTGTTTACGCTGCGACTGGTACCAGTGATCCCGTTCTCGGTGATCAATTCGGTCATGGGTTTGACGAAAATGAAGACGATTACCTTTTGGTGGATCAGTCAGGCGGGAATGTTGGCCGGAACAGCTGTGTACGTCTACGCCGGTTCAAGACTTCCAAATCTGGAAACGCTTCAGGAAAAAGGAGTTGAAGCGGTTTTTACCCCTTGGCAACTGACTCAGATCACCATCGCTTTTGCGTTGATAGGGATCTTGCCTTTTGCGATCAAAAGGATTGTTGAGTACCTTCGTTCGGTCACTTCCGACTCGAAAGATTAGAGTCGC
>CAMYNE010000607.1:817-3433 GCA_947259675.1 uncultured Pirellulaceae bacterium | reverse complement strand
TGAGCCAGGCTCGATGGCACTCTTGGGCGTTGTTGGTTTGGCTGCGTTGGTGAGACGTCGTCGATAAACGAAAACAGTCCGTCGTCCTGGCGACGACGGCAGACATAGTGAATGCTTGGCTCACCAGCGTCACCAGCGTCACCCGACGCTGGCGGGCAGTCTTTTGGAGTAAACATGACGGGCGATTTCGAAGATTTCGAAGAAGACATCGCGCCGGATGTGCATTTAGGGCAAGAAGATTCTGTCGACACATCGAAGCAAGAGATTGCGCACAGCGAAGTTGTTGTACGCCTGTTCTCCCAGCATCAAAGATGGCTGTTTGGCTATCTCACCTCGCTACTGGGCAACCCCAATGATGCCGAAGATGTGATGCAGGAAGTAAGCGTGGTGTTATGGAAAGAACATCACAGATTTGAGTTGGGCACCAACTTTACGGCTTGGCTGAGCGTGATTGCTTATCATCAAGTCCAGAAATTCTGGCGACTGAGAAAACGCGACCGAATGTTTTTGAATCCTGACGTGCTTGAACAAGTTGCCTGTTTGCCAGAAGACTTTGAACTGCTGGAAAGTCGTCGCTCGGCATTGTCTGATTGTGTCGCGAAGCTTCGAGAATTGGATCGTGTCCTGGTCCGGCACGTTTACGGTGACCGGAAAGTGTCAGCCAAACAGGTCGCCGCAGAACTGGGGCGGCCTGTGGGAACCGTCTACAAGGCTTTGAATCGGGTTCGCCGAACCTTGTTTGAGTGCGTCAACAAAAGAATGCAGGCCGAGGGAATGGCATGAGAAAACAAAGAGAAATATTGCTGCTGGCAGGTTCGTTGTGTAACGGTGATTTGACATTACTGCAAAAGAGCCGTCTTGAGCATTTGCTCGACGGCGACCCTGAGGCTCAACAGATTTATCGTCAGTACATGTCTTTGCATGCCGAACTGTTTTGGAATCAGAATGCTGGCCATGATCAGCGAGAACCACGAACGGTCGCCGCACCGATGGTCGGTTCAGTACGTAAACGTTGGGTTCAGCAGGCGCTTTGGCCGCTCGCGTTGGCGGCTTGTTTGGTGATTGGTGCATTTGCAGGATTCCTTGGTCAGTCTTCCGGTTGGGGTGATCGGCTCACTGGTTTCACAGCAACGAACATCAATTTGACCGAATCGGTTTCGCCCATTGCCCAAGTCACAGGTTCTCGAAACTGCAAATGGGTAATTGATCTGTCGTCCGATTTTGAACCCGTTGGGTATGGATCAGCGTTGTATACAGGTCAAAAACTGGAATTGACCGAAGGCCTGGCGGAAATCACCTTCAATAGTGGTGCTTGTATCATTTTGGAGGCGCCTGCGTTTTTAATAGTTGAATCTGTAAATGCGTCCAAGTTGGTCGCAGGCCGGTTGGCGGCGTCCATTCCCGATGGATCGGAAGGATTCCAGGTTCATCTGAATGGTTTGACGCTGGTTGATCACGGTACCGAGTTTGGCGTCATGGCCGACAAGACCGGCAATGCTGAAGTTCATGTTTTTGACGGGCTTCTCGAAGGCCGGTTCTGCAACCAGGAAGGAATCGCCGATCGCACCGTGATGTGGACATCGGAAAAGGCCGTCCGAATCAACCCTTACCAAAATCAGATCCGGGAACTCACCGGTTCCGATCTGAAATTTGTCCGCACGCTTGCTCCGCCGTTTGGTCCTTCCAATGGCTTGCTGGTTAAAGAAGACTTTGATTATCCATCGGCCCCGTTGGCGGATCAAAACGGTGGTTTCGGTTGGGGCGGTCCCTGGCAGGATATTGCCAGCGACGGCAACCTCTCTCGAATCAATCGCGTTGGTTCCGAGAGTCTGAAATACATCGGACTTTCCAATTCAGGAAACCATGCCAGACTGGAAGGTCAGTTCAATCGAATCCGACGCGTACTTAGCACTTCATTTGGCGGAGTATTTGACTCGGCCGGTCTTGTCGAAGCCCAGGATGGAGCACGACTGATTGGCAAGGATAATACGACGGTCTACCTGAGTTTCACCCAGCAGATAAGTGAAGTCGATCAAGTGTTTTACGGATTCGAATTGCATCGAGGCGACGGAAATAAAAACCGAGTCTTGTGCTTTGGACATGGAGCTGCGGAAGAGTGGACGGTTGGTCCACCGCGTTCGCCCATCAAAGAGGCGGGCGTCACGGGCTGGGCAGTTACTTCAGAGTTTAATGGAGAAGAAAATCGTCTTTTGAACCTGGGTGAGTTAGGTCCGGAAACAAGCGACGTCGTTTTCTTCGTTGCCAAAATTACTTTTGGCGAAAACAACCAACACAAGATCGAGGTTTTCAAAAACCCTGGTTCATTGCTGGATGAAAGCAAATGCGAACCCGTTGTCACCGGTTATGGCAACTTCTCTTTTGATCGCGTCAGCTTGGCTAACTTTGAAGGCGACAAATCCTTCAGCGTTGACCATATTCGTTTTGGTACCAATTTCCCCGCCGTTACTCGGCACCAATGGGATTCAAATTCACTTGCAAAAGTAGTGACGAGAATTCCAGCTGGCGAGTAATGGTTGATTCGTTATTTTTGAGTTTTTTATTGTTAAACGAGGATTAACATGAGAATTAAAAAAAGACAAGGATTTACCCTGGTCG
>CAMYNE010000607.1:0-788 GCA_947259675.1 uncultured Pirellulaceae bacterium | reverse complement strand
TGCGGCAAATCGGACTGGCCGCTCATAACTTTGAGTCGGCTTTCCAGCATTACCCTACCGCCGGCGATGCTTCAGGCAACTATTGGGACTTGGGTCCGCAGAATTACGAGACCGTGACATCAGAAGAAAACATGGGTTGGGCCTTCCAGATTCTTCCTTATGTTGAACAAGATAATTTGTCAAACATGCGAAAAAGAGCCGGTGTCTTGGTCGGCCCGACCAGTTCTAACCCGAGCGATATTCCGATCGCGGAAGCAGACTTAAATTTGTTTTCCTGTCCGTCTCGAGGAATTCGCAAAAACATCAATTCCGCGTTCCTATTTCCAATTGTCTTGGGTGACTACGCAGGAGTCGCTGGGGGTTGGAATGATCTCGATGGCATCGTTGATCCATGGGGACTCTCGTACTGGAACGATGGAGCTCCTAATCAAGCTGACGAAAACAACACTTGGACGGGTATCATTGCCAAGGGCGCTCACACGTGGTTCCCAGGTGGTGATTCAAATAACCCTGTTGCTGGCCAGGTAAAGTATGGCAAGGTGGGATTTGGATCAGTTGTTGACGGTGCCTCAAACACGATTATGTTCATGGAGAAAGCTGTAAACTTCAGGGCTTACAACTTCTCCGGGAATGATTGGTGGGACAGTGGTATCTTCCACAATGCCGACTGGTCGTCGATGCGAACGATTGCTTTGGAGTATCCAAACGATCCTTGGGGCGGTTTTCGTGGATTTGATTTGGGATTGTGGTCGGATACCGAGGAACGGCCCCAAATTCTGTTGGATGAA
>CAMYNE010000606.1 GCA_947259675.1 uncultured Pirellulaceae bacterium | reverse complement strand
TGTAACCGCGAATCTCACGCGCCGTGTTAACGGCCATGAGTGGAGCATTTCTGGGAAGAAAGGAATTGGGAGCCAACGGGATTGCGTCGCGATCGTACATCTCCCAGTATCGCTTCGGCACGTTGAACGGGAGGTGAGGCCGGTAATATCCGACAGCCAAAAAAAACGGCTGGCCGTCACGTGCAAGCTGACCCATTATGTCGATGGCAACCTTTGTTTGCGCGCCGTCGAAATAGGCATCGTCGGGGACATCAACGTTTTCAGTCGCGACGTGTTTGAGGTACCACTTACCGAACCGATCAATCCGTCGTGTGTCGTTTTTTGCGATCAGTTCCTGTTTGCGCTGTTCCAACCAAGCGATGTTGTCCTCGGCGCGATAGACGGCATCTGGATCAAACGGATAGTCGGGGACGTTTAATTTTGGTTCACTCCACGACGGAGGATCCTGGATGTTGTTGTGAAAAATCTTGCCGATGCCCACTGCGTGATAGCCATGATGCATGAAATGCTGCGTGAGCGTCACCGCATTGGGCTTTGCAGTCCGAAAGTCAGTTTTCAGGTCCCAAACCCGAATCGTATCCGGGCGAAGTCCCGTCATCAGACTGGCCCGAGATGGATTGCACACCGCCTGTTGACAGTAAGCTCGTGTAAACGTCACGCCGGTTGCCGCCAAGCGATCAATATTTGGACTCTTAACGATCTTTGAGCCATAACATCCAAGTTCGGGGCGCAGATCATCGATGGCGATAAACAGCACATTGGGCTGAACCCACGTGTCTGCGCTGGTTGACTTTTCTTGCCCAGCACATGCCCACGATATAAAAGTCAGGATAACGACAATTCGTAGTACGTTTTTCATGATCTTGTTTTAATATGTTTTGTGGCAATTGTTAACCGAAATGTTGTCATAGCTCATGCTTGTTACAGCTAGTCCGAAGATGAACCTCCCGCCGCGTGAACGCGGGGGTTTTTTGCCAATTCTTGAGAGATAAGCGAGTTGCACCCATCTCAAATTTCATATTTAAAATTCCTAATCTGTAACGCATCCGGATATTGAGAAAACGACGGGTGCATAACTTGTGGCGATTGCGAAGGCTGTACAAAGCAAACACCAACATGTAACAACAGTTTGGTTCATCTTTGTTCCTACGGTGGGCGTAATCGCACAACACAAAAAGTATAAAGACTTGCCACCACTTGATCAGCCTCGCGCGAATCCATTGCCCGGAATCGTACCGTGAATATGTGAAAAGGGAACTATTTAGACTGCATTTGTTCGTTAGAATACGGGCTCGTCCAAGCCGTGTTCTGGTACGTTTCAGTTGAAAGACCAAACGAATGTCCGAACCCATCAAGCCTTATGTACCTGCTTCAAAAAGTCTGCCTGAGTTTACGATCCAGGCTCTGGTTTTGGGCGTGCTGCTTAGTTTGGTGATGTGTGCCGCCAACATTTACGTCGGTCTTTACGCCGGGATGACAGTTAGCGCCGCGATTCCCGCGTCCGTGATTTCCATGGCCATCTTGCGCGGTCTGTTGAAACGCGGAACGATTTTGGAAAACAACATTGTTCATACGATCGCCAGCTCGGGCGAGAGTCTGGCGGCGGGCATCATTTTCACCGTACCGGCGATAATTTTGCTGGGCATTTGGAATAACTTTCATTATTGGGAAACGACGTTGATCGCGATGGCGGGTGGGGTGATGGGAGTGGCCATGATGATCCCACTCCGTCGGCCGATGATCATCGAACAAGAAGAATTGAAGTTTCCGGAAGGAGTCGCTTGCGCAGAAGTCCTCAAAGCCGGGGATCAAGGTGGTGCGGAAATGACCGGCATCTTTGTCGCTTTGGGTTTAGGCGGGTTGTTTAAAGCACTGGTCGCCGTGGGAGGCGTCTTCAAAGGCACCGTCGAATGGGCAACACCAGTTGGCAAAACCGGAGTCTATTTCGGCACCGATATCTCTCCGATGCTAATGGCTGTTGGATTCATTGTGGGTTGGGAAGTGTCTCTGTTGATCTTCATGGGAGGCGCCATTTCGTACCTGGTCGCGATTCCGGTGTTAGCCTGGGGCGCCGATTTCTCAGGAGCTTCGGCCGCGGACATCATCAATACGATTTGGGACGAGCAGATTCGTTTTTTCGGCATCGGGGCGATGATTGTCGCCGGCATTTATTCGATTTTCAAAATTGGCAGCAGCATGGGCGCGGCTTTGCGAACCGCAATCCGCGGGATCACTGGCAGCGAGGATTCTGGCTCCTTACCGCGAACCGAGCAGGGAATCACAGGACGTACACTGTTTGCCGTGCTGTTTACCAGCCTGATTCTTAGTTCGGCGGTCTATTTTATGATGACGCAAAGCGTGACCACGACTGCCATAACAACGGTATTGATGTTCGTGTTGGCGTTCTTTTTCGTTGCGGTCGCGGCTTACATCGTAGGTTTGGTCGGATCGTCGAATAGTCCCGTCTCGGGAATGACGATCTGCACCGTGTTGATTACTGCTTTCCTGTTGCTGATGCTCGGATATACGGGCACCGCGGGCATGTTGGCCACGTTAGGAGTCGCTGGAGTCGTGTGCTGTGCCACCTGTACATCGGGTGACATTTGCCAGGATCTCAAGATCGG
>CAMYNE010000605.1 GCA_947259675.1 uncultured Pirellulaceae bacterium | reverse complement strand
AAACTGGTTTGACTTTAACCGAATCGATTTCCACTTCGTTGCCGACCGAAAACAAAGCCTCAATCTTTTTACAAGCCGCGTCTTGTTCGGGAATATCCAGAAAATACTCTTCGGCCTGATCGAAGTCGATCATGGTTGCCAACGTTGCCAACGGAATCAAAACCTCGTGGCGGACTTCATGATGAGTGATATAGATAAACGAGTACACGCTGCTGTAGCTTGTGATGCCCAGTGTTTTTTCACGTTGATCAGCAAACCATTCTTCCCATTCCTTGTCGGATGCTTCTGACGACAAAACAGGTTTATCCCAGTCGAAACGAAATGTCTCGGGCTGATCGGGTTTCATCATGTGTGTGTAAGGCGTATCGCTCCCAGCCTGTTTGAGGAGAATCTTCAATTCTGAGGGAAGCAAGGCTCCCTCTGCGACCATCCGCTGGTTGATCGTGATGAACTCGGGTGGCTCCTCATACACGAACTCGAGCGTAAATCCAATTTGATAGTTCATCAAATGTCCAGACCGAATTTCGCTGTCTTCAGGGAACTCGATGTCCACGATTTCAGTGACTTTGGGTTTCATTTTTTGGCCAGTCGCATCGATGAATTCGACCCGTTCGGCCAAATACTGCGCATGATCCTGCGTCGCGTCAAGAAGTTCGTCCCGGTCGTAAAAACCGTCTTCCAAAGCTTCGACGCCTTGCAGCAATTCGAGGTCTTCAGCGAACGCTTTGAGTCGTACCGTGGTCTTGAAACGGTTGACATAGACATCAGCTTCGACTATCGAAACCGGGTGCTCGCTGATCGCGAGACAATTCGCGGCCATTTCGAACAGGCCAAAAGTAGCCAGCAAAACAAACGTGAGTTGAATTTTGGTGATCACAGAAGAACCTGGAAAACGGAAACTCGGGAAACGTCGTCGAAACAAATAGGATATCGAAGTTTTCCCCAGTGGGAATGCAAGTCAATACGGAAAGCGGGTCAAAGAGGCGATATCAGGGTGGTAATTGGTGGACATTTATTTGAGAAAAGGGTATTGGAAAAGACCCTTCTATGCCATTTTTGGTTCGAGTTTTCACAAATTCTGGCGAGCCGTCGGCAGCTTCGCGACTATTGAGCCCAGTATCGATAGAGGCGTTTCCGAAAGACTTTTAGTTTAACCGCGTGCCCAACGGGCCGCGTTTGCTGGTCGCAACGCGCGGGGCGTTGCCCACGCAGTTAAACGATGCACTGATATCAATCTTGAGCGCAATAAATGGCCCGAAATCATCACAGCAGGATTGTCATTGCCTGGAATTCTCGTTTTGGATCAAATGTAGCCGATCGAACTACACCTGCGACACGGAGTGTCGTGACCAATCGAAATGGAGTTCACTTGTGGCCTCGAGAATCAAAAGGGCATCTTCCCTCGATCAGTTTATCTGCGGCGATGCAAATGAAATTGCCAAATCATTGCCAACGGAATCCGTTGACACGATCGTAACTAGCCCACCTTATTTTCAGCAGCGCGACTACGGGTCGGAAATTCAGATCGGACAAGAGCTTTCGCCGGCAGCGTACGTCCAGCGGCTGACCGAACTTTTTTCTGAATTACAACGAGTCGTCAAGTCAACCGGATCGTTGTGGATAGTAATCGGCGACAAGTACGTCAACGGGGAACTTTTGGGGATGCCTTGGCGAGTCTGCCTTGCTCTTAAAGACTCGGGGTGGATTTTGCGCAGCGATTGTATTTGGCATAAACCCAACGCGATGCCGTCGAGCGTCAAAACTCGACCGACAACCGATCACGAATACATTTTCTTTTTCTCAAAATCGAAAGACTACTTCTACGACGCCGATGCAATTCGTGAACCCCACGTGACGTTTTCTGAGAAATCGAAGATGAAGGGTGGTCGCGGCCATTTCGGAAAACGTGGTGGAACGCCGGAGAAAGGCAAAAACGGAGGCGACAACAACTTACATGACGGTCGTTGGGATCAAGCTTTTCATCCCAAAGGTCGCAACAAACGAACGGTCTGGTCAATTTCCCTTTCCAAGTTTCGCCAGGCTCATTTCGCCGTCTTTCCTGAATCGCTGGTCGCGAATTGCATCAACGCGACTTGTCCGATTGGTGGAGTCGTGCTCGATCCTTTTTCGGGTGCGGGAACGACAGCTGTCACAGCCCAAAAGTTGAACCGTCACTTCATTGCAATCGATTGCGTGCAGGAGTACTGCGACATCGCGAAAGAGCGTTTGGATGCCGCCCATCTCAAAGCTTCCGCGTAGTGTAGCTGCAATTGTCCCAATTGCAGTTGTAGGCAGGAACAGGCTCCGCGAAGTTCCGGCAATGTAGAGTTATCTCTCAAGCGATTAGAGCCGGAACTGCGCACGGCTTGTTCCTGCCTACTATTCTTTAAGCGTCCGCGTAGCCTATGAGCGAATGTAGCTGAATTGGTGACCATTCAGTCGGAATTCTTACGAATCCCGTTACGCCCAAACGACTATCGCGGCGGACCGGGACGACGATAGCGTCTTCTTTCGTCGATGTCTCTCAAGAACTGTTCACCTAATCGCGGATCCAACTTGCGATAAATGCCGGCAATCGATCGAACATGCTGAAACATCAGCCATTTGTCATCTCGATTAACCGAATT
>CAMYNE010000604.1 GCA_947259675.1 uncultured Pirellulaceae bacterium | reverse complement strand
ATCGCATTCAAGAAGGCCCAGCCCAGACCGTCGTCGCTCCGACCATCATTGCCGATGCCAATGAGCATGGCATCGCGTAGCTCAGCGGGCTGTCTTGCGACCGATCGCCGTTGGCTCGCGGGCTTACTGGTCATCCGATTCCCTTGGATCGTTCGGAAATCAGTTCGCCGGTAGCATCGAACAATGAAATTTTGAGTGGCATTTGTCCAATCGCATGCGTGGCACAACTCAGGCAGGGATCATAAGCGCGGATCGCGATTTCCACCTGATTCAGCATCGATTCGGTGATCTCGTTTTGGGGTTGCAAAACTTTCTGTGCGACCCATCGCACCGCCCGATTCATCGGTTCATTGTTATGCGTCGTTGAGACGATCAAGTTGCATTTGGTAATCATGCCTTTCTCATCCACCTGATAATGGTGAATCAATGTGCCTCGCGGGGCTTCGATCACGCCAATGCCTTCAGGACGACGACCTGGAGAGTCCCGGCGTAGGTCATCTCCGAGGATCGAATCATCGGTGAGCAGTCCTTTTATCGCTTCGGCACAGTACAACATCTCGATCAGGCGAGCCCAATGCGTGTGCATCGTATGATTGTTGGGCTTTCCGTCAGTGTAGGCTTTGAACTCGGTCAACCTTTGATTGGCCAGTGGCGTGGTGATGTAATCACAAACGTTCAGCCGTGCCAAAGGGCCGACACGGTTCCAGCCGTTTTCCCGTCCCAGATGCGTGAGGTAAGGAAACTTCAGATAAGTCCATTTTTCGGTGCCTTCGCGAAAATATTTGAGATAGTCATCACCTGGAACGTCCGCGAGAGTTTGTTCGCCTTCGCTGTCAATCGCTCTCATCCGCCCGTCGTACAACTCAAGTGCTCCATCATCGGCAACCATGCCCAAATGCCCTGACGGATAACTTGCGAAACTGTCCAGCCACTGCGAATTCTTGTCGTGATAGGATTTGAAAAACTCGACAACTTCTTGCGACCACTCGATCATCGTGTCGACCGACGGCGTGTCGTTCTCTTGAAGGAAATAGTCTCGTTCTTCGGGATAAAATGTTTTGTGCATGCCGCCGGGAACCGCCGCGACGCCATGGATTTTTTTGCCGGCGATGGCCTTGATGATTTCCTGACCAAACTTCCGCATCAGGATACCTTTGCGAGCAAGTTCTTTGTGCTCCACGAGAACATTGCTTAATCTGCGGGTGGATAACTCGGCATCGATACCAAACAACAGATCCGGCGAGGCAAGATAAAAGAAATGCACCGCATGAGACTGAAGGTCCTGCGCATAATGCAACAGTCTTCGCAATTTGGTCGCCGTCGGTGACAGATCGGCCGGGTCCAACCCAATGATTTGATCGACCGCTTTGGCGGCCGCCAGGTGGTGACTGACCGGACAGATTCCGCACAGTCGCTGCACCAGTAATGGCGCTTCGCGGTAAGGATGTCCTTGCACGAATCGCTCAAATCCACGGAATTCAACAATGTGGAAATTCGCCCGCTCGACATCTCCGTTTTCGTCGAGATGGACTGTGACTTTCCCATGCCCCTCCACGCGTGTGACTGGATCGATCGTGATCTTTCTGGTTTTTTCAGCCATACCTAGTCGTACTTGAAATCGGAATAGAGAATCGAATACTGATCGCCCCACAACAGGTTGGAAACCGTCTTCCAAATGTGATCGGCGTTTGGCGGACAACCCGGAATATAGTGATCGATATGAACGACTTCGTTGCACGCGTAGACCTTGTCGAGAATTTTTGGCAGGTCTTCGTCGTACGGAACGACAGCCTCACCGGGATCGACGGTGATGCCATTAAGGTAAGCTTCTTCCAGGCATTCGCGTAAGGGGATCAAATTCCGCATGGCGGGTAGTCCTCCCCAGATGGCACATTCGCCGACACAGACAAGGATATCGCAACTGCGTCTAAACTCTCTCAAGACCTCAACATTGTCGGAATTACAGCAGCCGCCTTCGATCAATCCCAGGTCACACTGTTGGGTAAACTCCTTGATGTCATTCAAGGGTGATTTATTAAACTCGATCAACTCCATGACTTCGAACAGTTTCAGGTCATTGTCCAGCATCGACATGTGGCAGCCAAAACAACCGGCCAGCGAAATCGTCGCAACCGTTTTTTTCTTTCGCGGTCCAGGAGACCGTTCGGACTTTTGAGGTTCATCCTGGCGCCGTGGATTGACCGAGTGCAGATCAAATTTCCGTTCTCCAAATGGCTCCACGTAGGAGAGCCCCCTAACAATGATTGCACCGGTGGGACACAACTGCATCGCCTCGGCTGCCTGTTCGTCTGTTAATTTGGCTTCCTCGTCATAATCGATCCCGACCACCGTCTCATTGCCCCGATTGCAAAACGAAAACACCTGTTTCTGATCGTCGGTTAAGACTTCGACGACGCAGCGAGCGCATTTTACGCAGCGATTATGCTCGAGGATCATTCGCTTGGGCTCGAAGTCAATCAATTCGTTTTTGAAAAGATGGGGGAAACGCAGATGACTGAGCCCCATTTCATATCCCAAATGTTGCAAATCGCAATTTCCACTTTTCTGGCAACCGGGACAGAAATGATTGCCTTCGGAAAACATCATCTCGACGATGGCTTGGCGGATA
>CAMYNE010000603.1 GCA_947259675.1 uncultured Pirellulaceae bacterium | reverse complement strand
TTCCAACAACCATTGAAGAGCAAGTTTCTTTATCTCTGAAGACTCCGATTCTGTAAGTTGAACCAAGCGTTGAATGCCTGGTTCACTTAACTCGGGGCCAAGGCTCGGCTGACGTCCTTCAGAGTTTGTTTTTTGGATCGCCTTTAATGCGAACAATTGAACGTCGGTATTTTCGGAGGCCAACATCTTCTCGATGACGGATCGATACGATTCTGAAGTCGATTTTTCTTTGGTCTCGCAAAAATCGATTTTTCGTTTGAGGGCGGTATTCTCTCGATCCAAAACGGCAATCTGCTGTTGAAGATGCTTGTTTTTAACCCGGATTTCCTCTCGTTCACTTTGACTTTGGCTTGTATTGATCTGGTTCTTCTGTGACTTCTGGGAATCGGCAAATGGATCCTCATCAACGTCGTCTGTGCTATTGCCAAACGGATCTTGATTCTCGGCGCTCGTTTTGTTGTCAAACGGATTGGCATCTTGTGCCACCGCCGAGCGTGTTTGCACAGCGGCCATTGTCCAGAAGCATGCAATTACGGAGCAAATCTTGATCGTGTGAGTCAAACTTTTCATTTCAACACCTTTTTCTGAAGATCTTCACTGTCCAGCTGTGATTGTAACTGAGGTTGATAAGATCGCAAAACTACGGAATGGTTTTAACTTTCCAACGCAGCCACTTTTGGACGGAACGTTCTTGTGGGGAGTTCCTGGAAAGCCGCAATTTGTTGCATTTGTAACGGAGTATATGACTCGCTCCGATGCCATTACATTACCGTTCAATGACGCGCGAATAGTCATTCTGAAGGCTTTTCAACGACCGAAGGGTTTTTGGTTTAACGCCAATACCGTTCAATGAACAGTTTGCTGTCGCCACTTCGTGGCTTTTCATTGTGTTGTATACTTTGACCCCATGCTTACGCATGGGGCTACCCGCTGTCGCGACTTCGTCGCTGAAAAGCCGCGAATGCGGCGAAAGCAGGTAGCCCACAGCGTCAGCTGTGGGTACCAGTGCTCAATAACCCGTAAAGCCGCGAAGCGGTGACAGCAACCCAGTGTTTGATTGTCCCACCTTCATTGAACGGTATTGCGTTAAACGAGATACGGCGTTTTTCAGTTGAATAGGTTTTGGGTACGATAGAGTCGCGCTTCAATATTCAGTTCTTATTAGCTGCCAAAGACATTTTCCCATGACGGTCTATCCGAATCGCAGGCAATTTGTGCAAGGTGCCGCCGCGACCGCAATGTGCGGTTATTGGGCCGACCAAGTTAAGTCCGCGCCTGCGACCAAACCTGATAATAAAATAGAACGGCTCGGTATCGGAGCCATTGGGCTGCGTTATCAGGGTACCGTGATTACGCTGCAGGCTCGGCAATATGGAGATGTGGTCGCGTTAGCCGATGTCGATCGACACGTTCGCGAGCAGGCGCGGGCCAGCTTTGGTAGCACTCCCAGAATATTTGAAGACTATCAAGAGTTGCTCAACCTCGACAACGTCGACGTGGTTTTGATCGGATCACCCGATCATTGGCACGTCAAAATGGCAATTGATGCTTGTCGGGCCGGCAAAGATGTCTATCTCGAGAAACCAATTTCCTTGACGATCGACGAAGGAAAAACCCTGCGGCGAGTCGCCAATAAAACGGGGCGAGTCATTCAAGTTGGCTCGTGGCAACGAAGTGATGCGAGATTTCGCCTTGCAGTTGAAATGGTTCGTGCTGGTCGAATCGGGAAGCTAAAAAAAGTGACTTGTGCGACTGGTAAAAACCCGACCGGCGGCCCATTTGCGGAGCGCAAACCGCCCGGAAATCTAAACTGGGATTTGTGGCTTGGGCCGGCACCCAAGGTGCCTTATCTCGAAGAGCGTTGTCATTACACGTTTCGCTGGTGGTATGAATACGCGGGTGGAAAAATCACAGATTGGGGTGCTCATGATATCGATATCGCTCAGTGGGCGATCAACGACTATCCGCTGCACGTTAACATGAAAGGTGAACTGCCAAAAATAAAAAACGGCTACAACGTTGCTTCCAAATTTGCTGGCAGCATTCAATATTCCAATGGCGTTGAACTAATCGTCAAGGACACAGGTCGCGCCGGTGTGCTGTTTGAAGGAGACGAGGGGCGGATTTTTGTAAATCGAGGTACGTTAGCCGGCGCCCCGGTTGACCAGCTCGAAGACCACCCTCTCGATCGAGACGCATTCAAGCTTTATGATTACGACAACTTTGAGCGTCAACAACGCGTTGGCAAACTCGATGCGATCACGAATCATATGGGCAATTTTTTTGATTGCGTGCAATCTCGCCGGACGCCGATCTCCGATTTTGAAAGTCAGCATCGGAGCGCAACGACATGTCATCTCGCGAACCTTTCGCTTCGTTTGGGCCGTCCCTTGACTTGGAATCCGCAGTCCGAGTCTTTCGAAAACGACGCGGAAGCCAATCAATGGCTTGCCCGCGAACAGCGAAAAGGCTTCGAAATTGCGTGATGAAGGGGGAAAGTCTAAATTGGATTCTGGAAATTCAGGAAAGCTAAATGGAAAAGGTTTTAATCGTCGTTGGCGACGCATCGGAAACACTCGACACGATGTATCCCTACTATCGTCTCCAGGAAGCCGGTTTTGAGGTTGTCGTTA
>CAMYNE010000602.1 GCA_947259675.1 uncultured Pirellulaceae bacterium | reverse complement strand
AGATTTTCTTAAAATCAGCCAATATGCATGTCCTTTTAGATTTTCTTATATGCATGTCCTTTTAGATTCTTTTAGATTCTTTTAGATTTTCTTTTAGATTTTAAATAATGATTGGCGAGCGACGATAGAATGGCTACAGGAGACTAGAATGCCCGCAGGAGACGCGCAACGTGTTTGGTTTCCCGAAATGCTCGAACAGCTTGGGCGATTGGGTCGCGAGACCTTTACGTGGGAAGTGATGATTGCGTTTTGCTCCAAGATGACTTCGTTTCGCGTCGAGTTGCGGGAAGCCAAGGGCATTAAGGATCCGATCTACTACTGCAAATCCTGCGGAAAGAAGCATCGAGGCGAATTGCCGGGTGTATCGATTCGTTCGGCATTGTTTGCGCTTTTAAAACAGGACGTCATTTCAGACTCCGAGCTCAAAACGCTCGATCGCGATTGGGCTCGGTACCGGCGAAAGAACCGACTTAACGCATACGGCAACCCGAAAGAAACACAAGAAGCTCAGCAGGCTGAGGATCAACTTTGCAACGAGGATCACTGACTGGCGACAGGCGACTGTCATTTGAGATATGAATGGAGCTTCGCAAAAGCGCGACTCTACAAACCAGTTATGAAGATGTCGATCCGCTGAAATTCCCGCGCACTTTGCAGAACTTTTGGCCGTTAGAAGCCGGATTTCACTGATGGATAAGCCGCCAATGATTCCTCCAATCGCCGCCGCTAAGCACGATTTGGAATGCAAAAAGACCTGAATATATCGCGTAAACCCAATCCGGTTGGCCAGAACCGCTCTGCAAGATTAATATTGATCAAAGCCGTATTCTGACTTTTATCTCGACTGGCTGAAACATGTTGCATACCCGCCGTTTCCAACTCACGATCGTTTTGTTTGCCTTCGCATCCTTAGCTGTCGCGGGCGATTCAAAACAATTATTCGCCCGACAAGACATCGACTTCAACCGGCAGATCAAACCGATTTTTTCCGACAACTGTTACGCTTGCCATGGCCCCGACGAAGCCCAACGTCAAACGGAATTTCGGGTCGACGTGAAAGACGCGGCTTTTGCCGACCTCGGCGGTTACGCTGCAATCGTGCCTGGCGATGTTGAGGCGAGTGAGCTGATCACCCGGATCCTGTCAGACGATCCCGACTCCGTCATGCCTCCTACCGATCATCGCAAGAAACTGACGAGCGATGAAAAGCAGTTGATCGTGGAGTGGGTTAAGCAGGGTGCTAACTGGTCGGAGCACTGGGCGTTTGTTTCGCCAAAACCGACTCCCTCACCAACAGTCAAAGATACGCAATGGCCGATCAACTTTATCGACCATTACATACTCTCGCGATTGGAACAGCAGCAAATCAAACCCTCTCCGCCGGCCGACCGTTCAACACTGCTCAGACGATTGAGCTTTGACTTGACGGGGTTTCCGCCCACGGTTGAAGAACTCGAATCGTTTGAAGGTAGCGAGATGAGTTACCAAAAGGCGGTGGAACGAATGCTGGATAACCCTAACTACGGCGAACGAATGGCGGTCTATTGGCTGGATTTGGTCAGGTACGCAGATTCAGTTGGCTACCATGGCGATCAACCGGTCAGTGTGACACCCTATCGCGACTACGTGATCAGCGCTTTCAATCAAAATATTCGATTCGACCAGTTTACACGGGAACAGCTTGCCGGCGATCTTGTCGAAAATCTAACTCGCGATCAACTAGTCGCCTCGGGATACAATCGGCTGGGCATGATGTCCGCGGAAGGGGGCGTGCAGCCGAAGGAATACTTGGCCAAATACGCTTCGGATCGAGTTCGCACGACAGCGTCTGTCTGGCTGGGCGTAACACTTGGGTGCGCCGAATGCCACGATCACAAGTTTGATCCGTTTTCGACCAAGGAATTTTACGAGTTTGCGTCTTTCTTTGCTGACATTAAGGAAAAAGGTCTGTATGCCGGCTCCCATGAATCGGGAAACTGGGGACCAGAGATTGAAGTTCCTGACGAATCGCTGCCAGCGTTGTTGAAGCCATTGGACGAAAAGATCGCAGCTCTTGAGTCCCAACTCGTTGAAACTGAAAAGATGGCTGAACAAAGAGCAAAATGGGAACAGTCAATTTATGATCAGAAAATTGATTGGAAACCGCTCAAGCCAGAATCGTTCGAATCTGTCTACGAAGTCAAAACCACAATTTCTGATGACGGTACAATCCTGATCGGTGGCGAAAACCATAATGAAAACAACTATGTCGTCACGGCGAAGTTGGCTTCGACAAACACAAGAGCGATTCGTATCGAAGTGCTGCCCGATGTGTCTCTCCCGAAACAGGGCCCCGGACGAGCTGGAAACGGCAACTTTGTAATCACCGAACTAATGGCGGTTCGTGGCATTCATCGCAAAAAGATGGATTTGCTCAAAAGGGTCTGGGAGCTATGGCCCGACGAACTCAAATCGCAGGCCCTCAAACTGACTAACGCGAGTGCGACCGTCGAACAAACGCGCGGTGGCGAACGGCATCCCAACAAAAAGTGGGCAGCCGTTAGCGCGATCGACCACGACAAACACGGCAGCACCTGGGGATGGGCGATTCTTCCCGAGGCAGGTGCAGCTAACGAGTTGGTTGTGCAGATCGCCGAGGG
>CAMYNE010000601.1 GCA_947259675.1 uncultured Pirellulaceae bacterium | reverse complement strand
AATGGATTTTTCCACCGTGCAGACTTATCTCCGCCGTTTGGAATCCAAAGGCCATGCGAACTCGAAACTCGATGGTCGCGTGCGGATCTATTCGGCTCGCACCAAACGCCGAACCGTCATTCGTGAAACGGTGGACGACCTTGTGCAGCGACTATTCGCCGGCGAAACAATGCCACTTGTCAGGCATCTAATTGAAGAACGCGAGATCACCCAAGAAGGCATCGCAGAGCTTCGAGATTTGATCGACCAACTTGATCAAGGGAGAAAGAAATGATGAATCAAGAATTGCTTTCCCTGCTGACCCGACAAACATGCCAAGTCACTTTGTTGGTTGCGGTAGTCTGGATCGTCGTTCGATTGTTTGCCAAGGACCGTCCTCACCTGGCCCATGCGCTGTGGGTTCTGGTATTGATCAAATGTATTACTCCGCCGATTTGGAGCAGCCCGATCAGCCCGTTCAGTTGGTTGACCGCGCAGGGTACCGCTGCCGTCACTCTAGAAACACCCGTCGATTCGGAATTCGCAGAACGTTCAGATTCAGGGTTCGTTCCAAATCGTATCGTTGTTCACACCCAACGCGATTCCACCAGCCGAGAATCTGGCAAAATTGAATCCGCGTCCAGCTCACAGACAATGGCGTCAACCAGCAGTTCAGCAACCGCTTGTCGCGGATCCAAATCAGTCATCGCAACTCGTTCGTCATCCATCGTTGTCTGGATTTGGATGGTCGGAGCCGGGCTGGGATTGATTTTGACTTTGGTGAGATTTGTTTGGTTTCTTTGTTGGATGCAGCGACGGCGGTGCGATTCATCGGAAACTGGAGCCGAACTTGAATATGTCGACTTGCCTGCACTCAATGCTGCTTTGCAACGGTTGGCGAAGCAAATTCGCATCAAACGTCGAGTGCGATTGAAGGTATTGCAGAGTCGTGTTGGGCCAGCGGTTTTTGGTTTACTTCGTCCGACGATTTTGCTACCTGCTTCAATCGTCAAGAACAGGTCCGCCGATGAATTGGAGCCCTTGCTTGCCCACGAACTGATTCACATTCGACGTGGCGACTTGTGGTGGGCATTGCTTCAAACGATTGCCAAACATCTATTTTGGTTTCATCCGTTAGTCTGGCTCGCCGCCCGCATGGTCACTCGTGAATCCGAAAGGAGCTGCGACGAAGAGACTGTCACGAGTCTCGGCTGTCCGCCGGCAACCTATGCACGCGGCTTACTGGAAGTCTTAGAACACAAACACCGTCTTCGCGTGGCTCCGGCGTTGCCGGGAGTCCGCGCAGTGGACATCACCTCAGCTCGATTGGAGAGAGTTATGAAATTAGGAAATGGAAGTCATCGCAGAACACCCATTTGGGTCTGGTTGGTCATGTTGTTTTGCTGCGCGCTGGTCTTGCCCGGCGCAGCGCTGGTTTTTGGCCAGGATCAGGGTCGCAAACTGCAAACAATTCAACAAAATCCGCCGCCGATTCCCCCAATGTCGCCAGTTGACCACAACAATAAATCAGAATGGAAGTTCCAAATCTTCGAAGTCGCTACGATTTTGGACACGATTCGCAAGGAAGACCAGCAGACGCATGCCCCAGAGAAAAGGCTAATCATGGAATTGCCTTGCCGTTACCCTGGCCCCAATGGAGAAAGCTCGACACCGCTAGGTCGCGACCTTCAATGCAACACATTTGATGGCCTTATTCGGCTTGGCGATCAAGAGCCAACGATGAAGATTTTAAATGGTCGGCTTTACGTCTATGACACCACAGAAGTATTGGAATCGGTTTCCAATCGAATTCAGAGCATTCGTAAATTCGGAGTAAGACAGATTGTCGTCGAGTCGCGATTCATATTTATGCCCCGCGAGGAGTTGAATAAAATCGGAATCGAATGGTCAGTAGCACCATCGGACGTTGCGGAGCTGGGCAAACTTGAAAACCCAACAAACCGAAATGTTGTTCAAGCTTCCTCCTCGGTTCCAACATCAAGTGGGAATTCTGGTCAACCGAAAAACGTTGGCGACGCTAAGCTGCTACCATCGACGTACCCTTTTGATGGAAATCCCAGTTCGAATGTCAGCGTTACTTCTTTCGTCGAAAAAACGTCTCCCGTTCTCTACGCTGTTATCGAGAAAGATTCAATCGAAGCGTTGGCCCAAAAAGCAAAAGGCCGCATCGAATTTGACATAATTCAGGCTCCCACGGTCACGATGTTCAGCGGACAAGAAGCCACAGTGATTGACGGTGGACAACGTCCGTTTGTGGTTGGGCTAACTCGAATCAAAGATCCGCAGGGACAACTTCCCGACGCGTTTCAGCCAATTATTCGCGTGATAAATGAAGGCACCCGAGTCAATTTGCGGGCAACTGCGAAAAAAGCTGATTTGATTCATCTCGATTGCCTAGTCGAACTGTCTCAAATCTTATCTGTTGACACGGCCGGGGTCCCAATCGATGTCGGGGAGACGACTGCGAAAATTCAGATCCCTGAGGTCTCAACCAGTCAGATTCGCTCTTCGTTGGACGTTCCAAATGGACGGACTTTGGTATTGGGGAGTTACCACGAAAACTCGAATGGCGATAAAGGGGCTTTGCTGGTAATGCTGAAGTGCACTTCGATATTTCCCGAAACACCCGGTGAAATTTG
>CAMYNE010000600.1 GCA_947259675.1 uncultured Pirellulaceae bacterium | reverse complement strand
CGTCCTCGACCCGGTGCTTCATACTTTTCGATACCAATTGCAATTCACAGTTACCGCTACGTCACCAGTGGAAGCACCGAGTGCATTTGAATTCAGTTACGAATCCAGGGCATTCAGCGCTGTCGGAACCGTCGACCAGGAGATCGATTTGTTCAACTACGACATCGGGCAATTTGAAACCGTGGATAGCCGTTTGGCTACCACAACGGATTCTGTGGTCACGATAATTCCCGGCGGCGATCCCGCGCGGTTCGTCCAATCTGGCACAAACGCCATGCAGGCCCGGATCAGCTACCAGAATTCATTGCCTTTTTGGGTTTTTAGTACACAAAACCTTTATCTGCCGTATCGCGTAAGGGCGGATCAGGTTTTGTGGACGATTTCGCCTTGACGAATGAGAGTCGAATTCTCACCCATCCCGCTACGATTTTATTCTTCGTTGACGCGCGGATCCGGTCGAAACTTGATCCCATGCTCCAGACTGGTGGCTCGTTTGACGGCGAAACTGCCGAACCTATCCTTGATTTGGTCGGTCGTTTTGTCAATCTGTTTGGCTTTTTCACTAGCTTCGCGATCAAATAACATTTGCTGCACTTGCTGGTCGCAGCTGAGATGGCTCACGCCGATACCGATCAGCCGAATGCCGCGTTGTACGCCGTCAAGGTTGGCTGCCAATAGTTCGTTAGCGACTTCGCTCAACGGGCGAGTTGCGTTAGTCGGCTCACGTAATGTCTGGGCTCGTGTAATAGTATCGAAGTTCGAAAAACGAATTTTGATCTGTACCGTGCGCCCGATAATATTATGACGCCGCATGCGTCTCGCAACCTGGTCGGTTAACTCAAGCAGCCACGCCGCTAATGCATCGGCATCTGTAATGTCCTGCGAAAAGGTTGTCTCGTGTGAAATCGACTTGGCATCCCGATCGGGGACAACCGGTCGCGTATCGAGTCCTCTTGAGAGTCGCCAAAAATGTTCACTGTTGAGTCCAAACGCTGTCTTCAACGTCGACAACGGGAGTTCTCGCAATTGCCCAATGGTTTTTACGCCGATTGAGTTGAGCTTTTTTTGAGTCTGTTTCCCGACTCCCCAAACTCGCGATACAGACAGAGGAGCGAGGAATTCGGGGATGCCATCTGCCGGAACGACGACCAGGCCATTCGGTTTTTCGAGGTCACTGGCAAGTTTGGCCAGGAATTTGTTGGAGGCTACGCCGGCCGATGCAACCAATCCCAATTCATCCCAAATCTTTCGTTTGATTTGTCGGGCAATGGATGGTGCGTCACCGAACAGCCCTGTGGATCCGGTCACGTCAAGAACTGCTTCGTCTAACGAAAGTGGTTCGACCAGCGAGGTGAAGCTGTAAAAAACCTCTCGAATTTGTTTCGAGATTTTCGCGTAGTGATCCATCCGCGGCTTGATGAAGACAGCATTGGGGCACAGGCGAATTGCCTTTGACGCCGGCATTGCACTATGTAAACCGTATTCGCGAGCCTTATAGCTGGCAGCCGAGATCACGCCGCGGCCCTTGGGTGAGCCTCCGACGACAACCGGTAATCCAACCAGCTTCGGATTGTCACGGATCTCAACCGACGCGTAAAACGCGTCCATGTCGATATGGAGAATCATGATCCGATCATTGGTCCCCGATGACAAGACAAAGTGATCCTAATAAGGCAAATCAGAAATAAGGCAAATCAGAAATCAGTTCGCCGAAGTTTCTCGTTCCCATTTGTCGTCTAGTAACTTGAAAAGTCACCTCAATCCCTCCACTTTATGCCCCGGTTTACGACTTTGATTGTAATGTAGATAGATGGATGGAGTCAAAAATTGTTGCAACCAACCAAAACAAGCGTGTAAATGTGACCAAGACAATATGTACCTTGGTTGTTCGAGTGTTTTGTGGGACTCCGGTTTTTTGCATTCGAATCCCCCGTTATTCCCTTTTCCGGGATGCTGTAAGTCTTCAATTTTCCAAATAAAATCAGTTCGAAAACGAATAGTTCTGCAATCACAAAATGGCTTATACTAACGCCAATTCAAAGACCAAAAGATAATACGATATGTTCAACTGGATAAGACAAAAAATTATCAACGGCTATTTTGGTATCGGCTCCCCATTGGCCAACAATAACGAAATGAAACCCGAATCAGAATTCAAACCGCATTCCTCGCTGATCCACTTCGTAAATGACCGTCCCGGCCATGATCATCGATATGCAATTGATGCGACAAAAATAGAGCGAGAGCTGGGTTGGAGGCCTAAAGAGACATTCGATTCCGGCTTACGCAAAACCGTAGAATGGTACTTGATTAACAATACGTGGTGGCAACGAGTACTTGACGGAAACTATCGCGGACAACGCTTGGGTTTGGGGCGTACAGCCTGAACGATGGTATGCTTTACTTTTAAACGTCGTTGGTTCGGTTTGCCTTGGATTAATGACCACAATATCGGGTTTGTGCGGTCCGTGAGAAATGCGGGCTAGCGTTAGGAGTACTCTACCTGCCAGACAGGCAAAAGGAAGACTATGTTGACGGTTCCTGCTCCAATTCTTGATCGAAAGATACGTTTTGCCGTGGTGGGTTGCGGTCGAATTGCGCATAAGCATTTTGAGGCGTTGGAAAAGCACCAAGACCAGGCGGAA
>CAMYNE010000599.1 GCA_947259675.1 uncultured Pirellulaceae bacterium | reverse complement strand
CTCTACTTTCTATCTGGCCTATATGCCATGCTGCTCATTGATGATCGCAAATTCGTAGTCGCCAAATTCGACAACGAGGACGAAATCGAACGTATTGCAATCGAGAATGCGGACTACATTTTCGGGCCATCCTCAATCTATTTTCCGAAAACACTTATCAAGACGTTAGATGGTACCGGAACGATACCCGATGGCTACGTTATTGATCTTGATGGACGACGCTGGTACATCGTCGAGGCGGAACTTGCCCATCACAGCGTTTGGAATCACATTGCCCCCCAAGTGGCGAAACAAATTATTGCCGCCAACAATCCCGCAACGAAACAACGACTCATTGATACTGCAATCGACCTTGTTCGAAACGACGAGACGCTTCAGGAAAAGTTCGCTGAACAAGATATAGATCAAATTGATTATCGCCATGTCCTGGCTGAAATTCTCGAAACTGATCCTATCATTGGAATGCCAATCGACGATGTGAAAAATGATCTTAGAGAATGGGCTGAGACACTGCGTGTTGAAGTCAGACTCTGGATCGTTCGCAAATACGTCGAATTCAACAATCCACAAAATGTTGCGTACGAGATTCCAGAAGAATTTCGCCCCGTTCTTGCAACGACCCACGCGAGATACGACGTATCTATCTCTGACTTGATAGACGCACAAATGCTGGCAGTTAACCAACGTCTTGTTATGCCGTACAAACCTCGTAATGGTGTCCAGACAACCTACGAGGCGATCATACTCGAAACTGGGGAACTTGACGTAATGGGCCGTCGTTTCTCGGCCGTAAGCGATGCTGCATTATTCGGAATTCAAGATGCTGGTAGTTCACGATCGACCGTGAACGGTTGGCGAGCTTGGCGACTGGAATCTGGCGAATCTTTGGCCGATGTTCGCGACAAGTACCTTGCCATTGCTAATGGCAATGGCCAATCCTGATGCAAATCTTTCAATTTCTGACGGGACGGTAATTCCGTTTTTCATAGTCGAATTAATCTTTGTAATCGCGTCGTCAGCAACCGTGTCTAGGGTCGCATCGACGTTCGATCGAGCGTTACGCGGCATCCTCGCAAACCGTTTTTTGCCAGTTCGAAAAAGTGGCTTTCAAGTGCCGACACCGATAGCAACGAACCAAGAAAAAAGCTCCATGCCAACCACAGGCACAGAGCTTTTCAAGTTTGTAATAACGTGTGCGTTTTAACTTCGTCGTCGTCGCATCCAAGCCCCAATCAAACAGACGCCTAGCAACGCGGTTGATGATGGTTCTGGGATAGCACCAGCTCGGATACCCACGCCGGCGTCAGACTCATAAGCCCAACCGTAGATGGTTTGGGTACTAGTGTCTTCTGAGAAATCAACCCAGCCGTAGTGAGTGTCGCCACCAATTTCAAAAGTCAGGCCAAAGTAACCCCGATCACCGAATGACATTTCACCTTCAAAATCGGTGGTCCCTGCAAAACCAATATCCCCAAAAATGAATGTACTTTCGGGACCAATCAAATCGCCAGCCGACAACAGATCGCCTCCAGTCGTAGTGCCTGCGAGCAGAACCATGCCTGGATTACCACTTCCAAAAAAGTGGAAATCTCCATGGTCCGTCAAAAAGAAATCGCCGATTGCACCAAGTGTTGATGTGCTGGTGGCATCAGACTGCATATCCCAATACAAGTTTTCATTCTGACTAACAGTATTAATTCCACTTGGCGTAAAGTAAATGATATCGGCTTGTGCCGAACCTGAAAAACTTGTTACTAAAAGCAGAAACACAGCAAAAGGAAGAACAAGATTTTTCATAGCGTATCTCCGTGTTGTGACTGGAAGTGACGACCACCAATTTCTAGTTATCCCAACCCCGTGTCAAGAAAATTCTGGCGAATCGGATTTGGGTGACGGAAATGCGATGATCAATACTGCGATTGCGATTCAAATGGCTGGAATTACCTACTCAACACTGGCTTCGGCCGGCATCGGTCAATCGGAAGTGGGTGCAACGCGATGAACCGTAAAGCGAAACACGCTCAATGAATCCAGCCTCCTCCCAAAAAAGAGGGCAGCACGTCATCGGTGTACCCACGCAAACTGATGCGTTCCAAGCCAGAAGAAAAACTTGGCACCGCTCCGTGCTCCCTCTCGAATAAAAATCAAAACGCTCGACTAATAAACGTTGAAATCTGCGAACGCGGGATTGCTGCCACCAATGGCATCGAAACAATCACGGTTGGCACAATGGCAACGTCGAATTCATTGCCTTGCTGGTCGCGGTCCTTAGTTTTGATAACTCGCCCACCCATGCCGCGTAAAGTTTCTTCAGCGAGCTGTTCGACGATGGCCGACAAATATTGCTGATACTCGCTTGGCGAAGCATACAACCGGCAAGCGCTATGTCTGAGAATTTCTTTTGATATCAGGCGACCGCGGGAACGGATAAAGGCTTCCTGCAGCGTCAAATCGCCAAACGAATTTTGAGTCGCACGGCTTAATGCTGGCCCTCGCAAGTCCGCGACGAATTCACTAGGCGGACTGGACAACTGAACACTAACGGTGTGATTCGTCGATTTGTAGCCAGCTTCGCGGTCTTGTCGCCTGATGTCGTCCAAAACTTGCTGGTCCGTTATCTCATCTAGAGCGTTCTTCTTAAACGACACGCGGGTTTTGTTTTCCAAATCGCTCGAACTTTCAAACCAGCCGTTTGCCATTTGAACCGACAAATCGGTTAGCCCCTTGGCAGCCATTGTTTCATAGGATTCTCGCCTGATTAGATATTCGGGCATTTTCGGGGCGAATGTTCCTTGAACGCCCTGCGATATTCGGTTTACGAGCCCTGCGTTTTGACGGCCCCTTCCAAGTCGAGCGGCAAAACCGGTTTTCGGGACTTCCAACGTCGCGGTTTTTCCGGCTCCAGTTTTGAGCCCTGGTCCGCTGGGCTCCTTTGCCGGCGTGCTGGGTTTCGGTGCGTTCTTTTGTGTCGCCTTCAATCGTTTCTTGGCAATCAGACGCAACACGTCGAGTTTCGTAATTGAAAGTTCGTCAGCAATATCGGTTATTTCTAAAACGGTTTTCATCTTCAAAAATCTCGTCAAATGGGAAGTAATACCGTTGGGATATTAAGCGACGAAAGGAAAGAGTGAATACATGAAATAAAGAAGTACCGATTTTCGGTAGTTTTATTTCGAGGATTCGACGAGTTCAATCCAGCGTGTTTGCGGTGAGCCTTCGCGGCATGTGAGCAAACGAATCTTTCCCGACTTTTCGAGCTGTCGCAGCAAT
>CAMYNE010000598.1 GCA_947259675.1 uncultured Pirellulaceae bacterium | reverse complement strand
AACGCCTTGATCGGCGGACACATCCTGGCAGACGGATTTGGTTGGGGCGATAAAATCCAGTCAAAATGGACTCAACATTTTACAACAGTTGCCCTACTGGTCGGAATGGTTGTCGCACTGCTTTCGATTTCGACAGGCATGAGCCGAGTCACGCTGATCGTTTTTGCTCAAGCCTTGACCGTTGTCGGCGTCCCAGCCTTGGCGCTGGCACTGATTTATCTGGGCACAATCAAACGACGAGAAAACAGGCAAGCAATGCCGCTCTGGATTCTGATCGCCGCGTCCGCCGGATTTGTCGTTACCTGTTTGATCGCCGCTCGAACGGTACTCACAATCATTGATACCATCTCAAAATAATGTCAGGTCCCCAGAACATTTCCGAGCTACATGAGTTGGCAAGTCAGCCAGACAGATCCGTTATTGAATCGCTTCGGGAGGTCGATAGCAATGTGCTTGTTATCGGGGCAGGTGGCAAAATGGGTTTTCATTTGTCAAGAATGATTCATCGTGCCTTGACCGAACTCAAATCCAGACATCGCGTTATTGCCATCTCACGATTTGGGTCGGCGGGTGC
Organism: uncultured Pirellulaceae bacterium; assembly: GCA_947259675.1. Classification (GTDB taxonomy): domain Bacteria; phylum Planctomycetota; class Planctomycetia; order Pirellulales; family Pirellulaceae; genus Mariniblastus. The sequence goes on along the minus strand of CAMYNE010000598.1, from coordinate 2,075 downwards.
GACTGAATTATTTGATGATCAGGGTATTGAAACCATTTCAATCGACCTGACCCGCGAAGGAGTAGTCGAAAATTTACCGGACGCGAACAACATCTTTTTCCTGGCCGGCGTGAAATTTGGTACAGGCGACAACCCGGAAGTGCTGCATCAAATGAATGTTGACCTGCCATCACGTGTGGCGCGTCGTTACGGTAACTCGAAAATAGTCGCCCTCTCAACCGGATGCGTCTATTCATTTACGAAACCTGCAAGCGGCGGCTCGGTTGAAACCGACCCATTGAATCCGCCTGGCGAATATGCGAATTCTTGTGTCGAACGTGAACAGGCTTTTCGAGATTCGGGTGCTCGTACAAGCTTGATCCGGCTAAACTATTCCGTCGATCTTCGATATGGCGTGTTGGTCGATATTGCACAGAAAGTATTGCTTGAAAAACCAATTGATGTAACGACCGGATTCGCCAACGTGATATGGCAGGGCGATGCGATTGCTTACATTGTGAAAGCGTTGACAAAGGCAGCCTCTCCTCCATTTGTGATCAATGTCACGGGAAAAAGAGTCCTCTCTGTCCGGGACGTTGCGCAGCGATTTGCCCAACGGTGTTGCAAAGACGTCACGTTTATTGGAACAGAAAAAGAAACCGCGTGGTTGAATAACGCCAGTAAGTCGCATCAACTATGGGGCCAGCCCAGCATCAGCGAAGATGAACTTATTGAGTGGGTCGCCGACTGGCTGTTGAGTGGTGGCCCGACGCTTGACAAGCCAACGCGGTTTGAGGTGAGGGATGGAAAGTATTAAGAGCATGGTCAATTTCTTCCAGTTTTTGCTGTAAACTCGAACTGGGAACGGATATTTTTTTCGTACTAAGGCGTTCAAACCCAAATTTGTGCGCCAGCTCCAGCCAACGGCTCGGTTTTATGCAAGATCCGTCCAATTTCGGGCCCAAGGCCCCTGATTTTTCTTTTGGCTCAGAAATATCCGCGTGGATTTGAAATTGGCAACGGCGTTTTCCGGGCGGAAACAACAAAATTAACTGAACTTTCCAATGAATATCGAAACAATTAGATCCCAATTGCTCGAAGGCCTCGTGATTCCGGCTTGCCCATTGCCGTTGGATGAAAATCAAAATTGGTCTGAACGCCATCAACGTGCTTTGACTCGTTACTACGTTGCTGCGGGAGCCGGGGGAATCGCCGTGGGTGTGCATTCGACCCAGTTTGCAATTCGCGATCCCAAGATTGGCTTGTTCGAACCCGTTCTCGAATTGGTGTCGAAGGAAATTGATTCGCTGGTTAGCAATTCGATCATAAAAATTGCGGGGATTTGCGGCCCGACGGATCAAGCCCTGGATGAAGCCAAGACAGCTCGGCGCCACGGTTACCATGCTGGCCTACTCAGCATGACGGCGTTCAAGGGCCAAAGTGAGTCTGAAATCATCGCTCATTGCCGAGTCGTCTCTGACGTAATTCCTATCTTCGGTTTTTACCTGCAGCCGGCGGTCGGAGGGCAAGTCCTTTCGCACCATTTTTGGCGTCAGTTCGCCGGGATTGCAAATGTGGTGGCAATCAAAATTGCTCCCTTCAATCGTTATCAGACCTGGGATGTCGTCAGAGCGGTGATTGAATCCGAGCGAGACGACATAGCGCTTTACACAGGAAACGATGACAACATCATTGCTGATTTGCTGACGCCATTCGTGGGAACGGTGAACGGCGAGCCCAAACAACGATTCATCAATGGTGGATTATTGGGCCAGTGGGGCGTCTGGACCAAGCGTGCCGTGCAAATGCTGGAAGACATCAAACTCGAACGTGAGCAACCAAAGATTGATTCGCGTTGGCTGAAAGAAAATGTCGCTTTGACTGATGCGAATGCCGCAGTATTCGATGCTGCCAACGGGTTCGCCGGGTGCATTCCTGGAATCATGGAAGTGCTGCGGCGAAGCGGATTATCCCCGTCCAATGCTTGCCTTGATCCGAACGAGAAACTGTCAGCAGGGCAATCAGGGGAACTTGATCGCGTAATCGATGCGTATCCGCAGTTGACCGACGATGAATTTGTAGCGACTCACTTGGAC
>CAMYNE010000597.1 GCA_947259675.1 uncultured Pirellulaceae bacterium | reverse complement strand
ACTGAAGCACATAACTACCACTTGCCCTACGCGACCGACAATTTCCAAGCTGATGAAATCGCGATTGAGGCGGCTCGAATTGCCTGGGACGCTGGTTCGAAGGTTGTGATCCTGCCTTGTGTTCCGTTTGGCGTCAACACCGGCCAAATGGATATCAAGCTGTGTATTAACATGAACCCCAGCACGCAATTCGCGGTGCTCAAAGATATCGCACAAGTTATTTGCCGAAGCGGAATCAAGAAATTGGTTATTTTGAACGGTCACGGTGGTAATCACTTCAAGCAGATGATTCGGGAACTCGCACTGACTTATCCTGACTTGTTTGTGTGTTCCGTGAATTGGTACGAGTCGATTGACGCGACCAGGTTTTTTGATGAGCCTGGAAATCACGCCGGCGCGCTGGAGACAAGTTTGATGATGGATATTGCTCCAAAGCTGGTTCGTCCGTTATCGGAGGCGGGGTCGGGAGCCGCGAAGACTTTTCGGATCAAAGCCTTTGTCGAGGGATGGGCCAGTAGCCAACGACGATGGACGAAGGTTACTGACGACACGGGCGTCGGAAATCCAGATGGTGCAACGAAGGAAAAGGGCCGAGCGTATTTGAATGAATGTTGCCAGAAGATTGCCCAGTTTTTTGTTGATTTGGCCGACGCAGATATTGATGACCTCTACGAGTAAGAACTCGGTTTGCGTTTGTTATAAGTTGAAAGCACTAACTAAGCCATAATTTATAGTCCGGCAACAACGATCGCAACCAGTTAGTTCTGGCAACGCTGTGTTTGCGGCGCAAAACCGTTGCCGAAACTGCTCAAGCTTGTTCCGGCCTACTGGTTTTGCAACGGGTGTTCGCAAATTCGACGGCGTTGTTTACCGCTCCGATATCGATTTTGGCACGAGTGGCATCAACGTGAGTTTCGCGATCTTGTTCGCTTGGGATTCTGTGAACCAGATGACGCCATTCGCGCCGACTGTCATCCCGTCCTTGAGGCCAGGAAAGTTTGTGGGAATCTTGAACATTGCAAACGTCTCGTTGCTTGGATCAAAGATCATGATGTAACCGGAATTTAGGGTACCGGTCACGATCTTTCCATTGGGTGCGATCCACATCGGACCGCCCTGCTCACCGTTGATCGGAAAATCGTATTCGGTTATCTGTTGCGTATTGACGTCGTAAGCGCCGATTCCAAACTCGTTCCAACGCGAATAATACACCTTGTCATTGGAATAGACGCAAAACGCAGGGCCGCCACCGGGAGTTGGGATTTCACTGATCTGACTTCCACCAACAGCGATCTTTGCGAGTTGATTCGCCGAGTATTCCGTAAAATAGATCTGGCCGTGATCCGTATCTTCGTAACCCTGAACGATCCAACTGGATGGTGTAGGCACAATCAGGCTCTGCAGCCAAGTGCTGGTTATCGGATCAAATTCGGAAATTCGATTATTCAAATGATCGGTCACCCATACATTTCCATCGGTCGTTTCGACAGGGACTGCCATCCTTGGGCCACCGTACGAGGCTGGGTAGTTACTAAACTTATTGGCAATGGAATCCCAAACTCCAAGTCCACCACCGTTGTACATGCCGGACCAGACGCGACCCTGTGTGCCAACGATCATGCCGTCAGGCGTGGACGCTCCCGTTGTTGGATGTTGCAGGAAAGTTTCTGTGATTGGATCGAATTCAGTAATCGCGTTATTACTGGGTTGACTAAACCAAACGATTCCGTTTTCGTCCAGCGAGATCTGATCGGGAAACGTACCGCTAGGAACGTTGTATTCCGTAAATACTGCGGTTGTCGGATCGATCCATTGAAGCCCGTTTGATTGCTGGAAATTGCGTGTGAGAATTTCATCCTTTGCCTTGATCAGAATTTCTTCGCCTGTGGCTCGCTGTTGTCGAGTCACGCGAGCAGGAACCAGGTCGTAGCTTCGGTCGTCATTTCGCCGAGCGTGGTAGACCCATTCCTCACTCTTGGGCAGGGCCGCCAGATCCTCAATGGCGCGCACAGGTCCAGGCGTGTGATTAACGATGCCAATCATGCGCTTGTCTTGCCAATGCACTTCAATCCGGGCGTCGTGCAAGGTCAGACCCTTACGTATTAGTTCAAAAATCCAGACTTCATTCCCGCGCCAACTGGATGTTCTGTTGAATGAGACCTCAAATCCACTGTAGCCCAACTCTTTGGCGACGCCATTTAACCAAGCCGCACTACCTTCCTTGTCGTAGGGCAAAGCAGCCGCGGCGGCCACATCGCGTGGCCACATGAGATAGGGAAAATCCGAAAATGCTTGAAGTGCTTCGAATGACAAGTCGTTCAATTTCAGGACGATCGTGGAACGTTTTTCGTCACCAAATACTATGTTCTCAAGTTCTTCCGGGATTTCCGCAAAAAGGGATGGTGGCGAGATTAGTAATGTCGCAAGAGTCGTTAGGACCAACGCTTGAATTCGCATTTTTGGCTCCAATGCATGAAGGGCAAGGCAGTCCCGAGTATACATCATCTCACGAATGGAAATCAATCAACCTTGCGTAAGTCATCGACATTCTTGCGAATCGTGGAACGGTCAAGGCATCGCAGTAGACTTTCCTGTTCGACTCTATCGAGCCAGGTCATCTTGAGTGCGATAAATAACTGCGACTGCAATGT
>CAMYNE010000596.1 GCA_947259675.1 uncultured Pirellulaceae bacterium | reverse complement strand
CCAACCGTGAGTTCGAAAAACTTGACGATAAATATATCATCTACCAATGGACCGACCGCCATCTGATGCTTCTGGTCAACGGGAGCATGATCAATTTTTACGACACCGCTAACAAAATGGACAAGGCGAAAATCATGGAGGTCGTCAAACATTTTGTTGACATCGAAAAATTGGCTTCGTTTCAGGAATGAGTCTAATTCAATGAATCAGGAGACACAGGTGCGGGCTCGGGAATTTCGGCAAATGTCAATCAATTATTCTGTCCATTAATCATCCTGTCTGTCATGGACGGGTTTGACAGAATAATTATGGACAGAATGATTTCGTGCCTTCCCGGCGCATAGATCCTTGTCGATTCAGACCTGATCAAATCAACAACAGCCGCTTCCAAGCGTACTTTTCGGCCTCAGGATCAAAACGAGGCTTCAGTCCATCAATGGCCGATTTCAGTTGTCCGTAAAACTCGGTTTCAGTTTCCGCTCGGGTCAGCAACTCCGCGAGTTTTCGTGCATCGCCAACGGGAAACAACCCAGGATAGCTTTCGCCCAACAAGCCGATTGAAGCAGCAATTCGAGTTGCCAAAATTGGCACGCCGTTTACCACTGCTTCTGAAATCACGCTCGGCGCGCCTTCAAATTTTGAACTGAGCACCGTCAACTGGCTCCCGCAGAGTTGCATTTGGGCTTGTTCGTGCGAAACGAGTCCACACCACTCATAGCGCGAGTTTTCGGCCGTTTCATGCTCGGCACGCACTCGCATGTCCTCAGTAAGCGCTTGACCGAAATGAATCACTTTGACTCTTGAATTCACCGGCAACAACCTCGTGGCGTCCGCTGTCAAAAACGGATCTTTGACCGGACGCAAATGCCCGATCACGGTCACAACAAACTCGGATTCATTTTTCGCGGGCGGATGGTCAACGGGTGTCGCCGACTGATAAATCACTGTTGCTTTTGCCTGGAAATCGGGCCGAAGAAGTTTTCGACCCTCAGGCTCGAGCAAAATGATCCGATCAGCCATTTCAAGACTTGTGATAACGGTTGCCGATCGGTCGGTCTGACTTGGCAAATCTCCGTGAAGATCCGTTCCTGTCAGCACCACAAAAATTCGTCCTCGCGGTGATAACCGTGTGAACGTTTTGATGGCTGCCGAGGCATGTCTCGCATGTAAGGCGATCAACCCATCGAAATCCGAAATGTCGACACTCTCAAATTCGACTGGATCCACAACCGTCACGACATGTCCAAGCTCGTCTAACATTTTTGCCCAACGAACTGCCGTAATCCGATTGCCGCGAGTCGAATCGGCCGCGGCGGGCGAAAAAATCAACAGTTTCATGATCGCGATTCCGATCGCTTGTTATTCATGCGACGAACCAAACAGCACGCAAATCGGTTCCGGAGCGTTGACCACTTTTCGCGTGAAAGTCAGTTTCCCCGTCGCTTGATCCACCTCGAACAAGGACAGCGTATTCGAGTATCGTCCCGCGGCTATCAACCATTTGCCGGAAGGATCAAGATTGAAATTTCGAGGCCAACTGCCCCGAATCGCTTCCCGTTGAACAAAAGTCAACTTGCCCGATTCCTGATCAATCGAATAGACGGAAATCGAATCGTGTCCGCGATTGGATGTGTAGACAAACTTCCCATTAGCGTGAATTCTGATTTCCGCCGCCGAATTGAGGTTCTTGTCTTTAAGCTCGTCCGGCAATGATGCGATTTCCTGAACCAATGCAAACTGCCCCGAGGCTTCGTCAAAATGAAAAACTGCAATCGTCATCGAAAGCTCATTCAGAACATAGGCAAACTTGCCATGGGCATGAAACTTCATATGACGAGGCCCTGCACCCGGCGACAAATTGGCCGTCCCTGTTTGTTCCAACGTCGCCATCTTCGGATCGAGTTTGTAAACGACAACTTGATCGAGCCCCAAATCGGGTACGCAAACAAAATGGTTGCCAGGACTGGGTCCAATCCAGTGCGGATGCGGTTCGTTTTGTCGATTGCCGACAACTCGAGATCCTCCTTGATGCTTAATCAATTGGGACCGCTCGCCAATTTCGCCATTTGCCTGGATTGGAAACACGCCGATCGAACTGCCGCCATATTGGGCTGACAACAAGACCCTGCAGTCATGATCCAGATTCAGATGCGCCGCACCACTATCTCCGAGGTCGCGAGTGTTGAGGGGTGTCAGAGACGCGGTTCCGTTCGCTCGCAAAATTGAAAACGATGCGACGAATCCCTCGTTTCCCTGGCGGCGTCCAGTTGAATAGAGTTTGTTCTTGTCCTCGTGCAACACCAGAAAGCCGGCCCCGGCAATTTCGGCTTTACAAACCGGATCGGTCATCGTTCCTTTTTCAGTGTCCAGAACAAGATAGTGAATTCCGTGGGGACCGCTTGTTCCAATCCACACATCAATTTGGTCTGCCGTCATCGGCTCCATCCAACAAAGAAAAGAAATGACAAAACTTATCCAACTCAAGGAGGTCTTCATAAAACACTCATTCGCTCAAGTTAACATCGCCAAAACTGCGTACCGCGTACTGAGTACTGCCTCCTGAGTACAGCCTCCGGCCCTAGTTTTGCTCACCAGTATCCTCCAAAGTTTGATTGAATACGACCAGCGTAAGACCCGACATCCTACTTGCCGCCAA
>CAMYNE010000595.1 GCA_947259675.1 uncultured Pirellulaceae bacterium | reverse complement strand
GAGAATCAGATTGTACGGTATTCATTGGAGGCTCCTCATGTTGAAAAAGGGTACCTCCAATCATTTGCCAAGACTGGAACGCCGTCAGGTAGTTTTGGCCATCATGCTTTTATATCGATCGCCGCGTGGTCCGCGACAAACGGTCGGGCGTGTTGAAAAAGATTAAACTGGATAAGTTAAATCGTTTCCGATCTCTGACTTTTTGAATTACTTTCAGCGCGCCATGGAGTGTGAGTAAAAACAAAAAGACGAGGCGCTTTAGGTTTAGAACCATCGCGCTTAGATAGGCTTGGATTTGAACTTTTGATCGGCTTCGATACCTGGCTCGTGCCAGCCCGTGATTGTTTTTCGCTTCGGCGAACAGTCCTTCGATCTTCCACATCCGTTCCGACATCCTTTGTTTGAATGTTGGATCGCGCATTCGAGCTTGCACCTCTTCGAAGAGATCCTGATCGACGCTTCTTCGGATGAATCGTTTGTCCGTGCCCTTTCGTCGTTCGGCCGAACAGGTGGCTGATTGTTGGCAAGCTTGGCAATCAGATACAGAACTGGAATATCGATTGTGTTTGCTGTCGCCCCCACGTGGCATTAAAAACCTTCCCGCCGGACAACGAATGCGATCCTGTTCTTTCTCGTAGACGAACCCGCCTTGCATGTGCTTGCTGTTACCGACCTTACCGCTCCACAGCGGAACGTAGGTTGTTATTCCGTTTTCCTGGAGCGCGCGAATAATCGCCGCCGAACCGTAGCCTCGATCGGCAATCGCTTCGGTAATATTGATGTTGTACTTTTCAGCGAGCCGCTCGAGTTGCGCCAAGTACGGTTGGTTGTCATGTCGCGCACCGGTTGTGACTTCCGTATCGAGAATCACACGGCTATCAGCGTCGATACTCTTGTGAACCTTGTATTTAAGCTGTCGAGGCGTTCCTTTCTTTTGGGCCAATGTCGCGTCTGGATCGGTGCGACTGCTGTGCGTTTGATTGGTGACACGACGTTGTTGCGAGGAGCCGATCATCCCCCGATCCTGACGTTGTGCTTCGGCTTCTTTCTTAGCTTCCTTGGGGTCGTTGTTGACCAGCGAATTCAACGAAGCGTCCGCGGCGATCAATGTTGCATCGGTCATAACTCGACATTGGTCACCTATCAGGCCTTTCTGCTTGCACAGAACGACAATCTGACTGAAGACCTTTTCGAAGATCTCTACTCCAAAACGATCGCGGATTCGGCTTAGTGATGAATGATCGGGAACCGCATCTTCCAGCGACAACTGACAGAACCAACGGTAAGCCAGGTTGTAACGAACTTCTTCGCAAAGCCGCCGATCTGAACTAATCCCGTAGATGTAGGAAACCAACAGCATTCTGAAATAGATTTCCGGAGCTATCGACGGGCGACCTTGCCCGCTGGAATAGCATTCAGCCGTCAACTCAACAACGAATGAAAGCTCTAATACTCGATCCACTTTCCGAAGATAGTGGTCATCGGCCACAAACGATTCCAGATCGATCGTCTTCCGTGACCCAGGCTCAAAAGCATGCCGTCCTTGCATGGCTTACCTCGTCAAAAGCACGTTTCACTTCAACAGTATGCCAATTTCTAACCCGCTTCCCCGCAAATCACCAAGTCCACTTTTTCAACACGCCCGGTCGTTTGATGGCCGCCCTAGAAAAGGTTATCCGGCGATCCAAAGTTCGTACTGTTCGACCCATGTTAGTAACTAATTGGAGCCTATTTCTCGTTGGTCGATCGAAATTTTTCAATTTGCTTGAGCAAGTTTGTGGATTTTGAAACTCTGAAAGTCTGGCCAGTCATTTCTTTAAGCCGACGTTGCTGGTCGACAGTCAGTTCTTTCAGCAATTCCTTGCGTCCGTCAGTTCGCAGTTTTGCGATTTTCGCATTGATTTCTTTTTCAATTTCTGCCGCTCTATTTTTGATTCTCTTTTTCTGTGCATCATCAATGCCTAAAGCGTTGGCAATGGTCTTCCCTGCCAGAACGGCACCATCGCCGCGCTCCCGAAGTGTTTCTTGAAATGAGATCTGTTTCAGTCTTGCAAGCTGCTGCGGCATCAACACATCGTTGATACGAGACTGTCGTTCCTCTTCAATTCCGTCCAGGGCGTTACACAAATTGCTCCCCCCGACTTGCATAATGGATGCGTGGTCCAGTGGAAGCAATGTCAGAGCGTTCATTCGGCGTGCGAATTCTTTTTGGATGCGAGCGAGTTCACTGCGTTGGTCATCGACGATTTCCAATTCACGTAGGACTTCGTCGTTGGCTAACAGCGACGACTGGGCGGTCAGTTTTGGCAGCACCATCATCTCGCCAGTTCCGTCGCTTTGCGATCGAAACGAGTACGTGCCACTGGCGATTTCGCCTTGGACGACGACGAAGTCAGGCCCCATCACTACAGAATGTATGTTGGTTTGGCCTTGGACGTTACTCGGGAGAATCAGGAGAAACGTGGCGAACAAGAGTGAACAGTGTCGAGTCATTCAAAATACCTCCACAAATACGGATCAAGTTACAGCCGGATAGAGAATCCATGTAAGTCCGATGGTTTGGGGCGGGGTCGTTTGTTTTACACTGCCGACCAGGCCGTGGTCGCAGCGGTAACAGCCCCACAAGCAACCAACCCCCTTCCACAGGATCAAGTCA
>CAMYNE010000594.1 GCA_947259675.1 uncultured Pirellulaceae bacterium | reverse complement strand
AAGGCTTCAGTTTTCTGGGCAGTATCTTCGACCGCTAATTGGTGATTCCATTGATGATAGAAACCCATTGCGGCAAACGCGTGAAGCAAGGCAAATAAACTACCGAGCAACCAGACATACGAAGCCAAAACGGGGAAGGCTGATTTCGCAGGCACACCGGTTTGGTCCGAATCCGGTTGCGAATCGGTACTCCAGTTTGAAAGTCGGAGTCGGATTAATAGAACGACCACCAGGCAAATCATTGCTGCCCGAATCGTCCAAGCCGACAAAGCGACGCCAAGTTGGCCTACTTCTGCGAAAACCATTTTGGCGAACGCCTTTAGATGACTGAACCGTTGTTCGATTTCGTATTAAGGAATGAGTTAATAAAAACCTCCAGATTTCCAATCAGTTTTTTAGAGATCCAATTGTTTAGGCGATGGAGCTAATTATTGCTGCGCAAAACCCGAAGGTAATTTCCCGCGTTCCTGAGCAGAACAGGATTTGCGCAAAGCGCGATTACCAACACGTCAATGAAAACGGTCACGATTGAAATACTTACAAACAATATCGACAAAACAACAATAATTTCACAATTTTGCAACCGGTTTTCGTCCGACAAACCAAATCCGCGCGAATTTTGTGCAAGGATCGCCTCGTTTTTGCGAACTACTCGTCAACAACCAGCAAAATAGCCTAAGGAGAAAATTCGGGGAGCGAAACGATGATCAGTGTTGATATTTCCGCAAACCATCCTACTCTCGTCTCAAACCGGCCAGTGTCTTGGCGCGGTCTTCTCGAATTCGAAAAGACGATGTTCGTCGTCTTTAATCTGATGGACATCGTAATGACATACTTGTTGTTGAACACAGGCTCGTTCTACGAATCCAATCCGATCGCAAATTTTGTTCTCGATGGTTGGGGGATCGTTGGCATGGCCGCGTTCAAGCTGGTTCTAGTCGCATTTGTCCTTCTGATTGCAAACGTCGTTGCGATCTGGCGCATCGGAACCGCTCGCAAGTTGTTGTACTTGGGATCATTCATGATCGGCACCGTCGTCACTTACAGCGGCTATCTGATGATGAGCTTTGTGGGCTGGTTTTGAATCGTCTCTGGGTATGAGGTCTCCGACCTCAAGAGCGACGCCGCAATCGAATATTTGCACGTTTTCAGCTGACAATAAGATGTGATCTACGTGGCAAATTGCGGTACACTGAAGTTCATGTAACCAACATCCTCTCACTCTTAGGCTGGCGAAATCGAGCCACAGGTATCGGTTTAACGAGAATACCGTTCAAAGTAGGGTGTTGCATCCTCTGAACACAGTAGTCATCCTGAACCGAGTGGAGCGAGGTAAAGGAACTCTCGTGTTTTACCGGAGATTCTTCGGTCGCTAGAACTCCTTCAGAATGACTTGTGTTGCGTTTGATCAAAATATGAACGGCATTGGGATTAATGATGAGTCAAGACGGTTCCCATGATGGTTCGGTAACGCACTGGATTCACGAAATCAAAGACGGCAATCGCGACGTGGCTCAAGATCTTTGGCAGCGGTACTTTGGGCAACTTGTGCGGTTAGCAGGTGCCTCATTAAAACGGTCCAATCGCCGGGTTGCCGACGAAGAAGACGTTGCCTTGAGCGTCTTCGAAACCTTCTGTCGAGCCGCAGAAAACGGTCGTTTTCCAAATTTGTCGGATCGCGACAGCCTTTGGCGTTTACTTGTAAAGATGACTGCGCGCAAAGCCATCGATCAGACTCGTCGGTTGAATCGGCAACGTCGAGGCGGCGGGCAGGTGCGCGGTGAATCGGCGTTGAGAAATCCCAATTTAACGGACGACCCGTTTGGACTGGCTCAAGTTATCGGAGACGTCCCGACGCCCGAGTTTGCCGCAATGATCAGTGAAGAAATTGAACGGCTGTTGAATTTGCTCGACGATCCTGAACTCCAGGATTTGGCGATTGCCAAAATGGAAGGCTATACGAACCAGGAAATCGCCGAGCGGCTTAACTGCTCCAGCCGGACGATTGAAAGGCGGCTAAAACTCATTCGCGCCAAATGCAATGAGGAGTTTTTCGACTAAAGAAAGGATAGAGCAACGTGCGGAAAGGCAACTCCGAACCCTATAACACGCTTGACTTTTCGGCGGACAGCCTGCACCGAATTGACGAAGTCTGTTTGCGGTTCGAACAAGAGTGGCAGTCTGGCGAGGCACCAAGTATTGAGTCATTCCTGATCGGATTCGATGATCAGATGCGTTCCGCACTATTTGCCGAACTGCTTTTTCTTGACATCGACTACCGCACACGTGCGGGCCAAAATCCGGATGTCGCCGACTACGAAACGCGATTTCCCGACGACACTCCAGTCATCGAGAGTGCCTTTAACGGTGATGGTGAAACCCACCGCGTTTTTCAACAAAGCGAAGACCTCAGTCTTCTTCCACCGTTGCAGGAGCTGTCGTTGACAAGCCGATTTCAGTTGCGTCAATTTCACGCGCGAGGCGGATTGGGTGTCATCTATGTTGCTCACGACGAGAAACTGGGACGCAACGTTGCAGTTAAGTTTTCACGCAGGCGCTTACCCAGTTCGACCGAACAAATGCGTCTTGCTCGCGAAGCGGAAATCACAGGCCGGCTCGAACACCCAGGTATCGTACCCGTTTATGCGACGGGTTTGATGGAAAA
>CAMYNE010000593.1 GCA_947259675.1 uncultured Pirellulaceae bacterium | reverse complement strand
GACAAACTGTCTGCAGTGATGCGATTGAGCCTGAAACCGCCAGAAGCCTTGGCCGATCGAGTCGGTTGTTCGTCTTTGGCTTTGTGAGCTTCGTTCCATCGGGCTAGATTCTCGCGTGTCAATTTCAGCCGGCATGCCAAACAACTGCAAGGCTCTTCGAAAACTGGTTCTGGCGGCAACGGCTGAACTTCATTTGATGACGACTGAGTTCTGATCGACGAGGGTTGAACTGCCTCCGAGGACGACCGGGTCTTAACCGACCATGGCTGAACTGCCTCCGAGGACGGCTGAGTTCCAATCGACCATGGCTGAACGGTATTCGACAGTGGCTTAACGATATTGGACGATGGCTCGACGTAAAACGACGCTGGCTCAACGGGCTCAGTCGACAACGCCGAAACACTCATTGGCGATTGGTATGACAGTAATCCGGCAGGCGAGTTTTCGTCAAAGCATGTACTTACGCAACCGCAGTAATTGGGCGCTCGGTTTTGATTGCCGAAGCATAATTTACAATGATCTCGTGAACAGTTTTCGCTATCGCAACCTACGCTAGAACAGCCTTGCTCGCATTGGCTGTCGGAACAATTGCATCGACCGCCAACTCTGCCGGGCAAAACGGCAGCGGGATTTCGTGAACGAGCTATGCCGCAAGCCTGTCCGGTCTTGCAAGCTTGTCCGGTTCCGCAGGTTCTCGACTCGCAGGAGCCATTTTGACATTGATCACATGCGTCGGCTGGAACAGCCACCTGGTTTGCTCCGCAACCTGTGCAACCTTTGATACCGCAAGTCGTACACTGAGCGGAGGCTTTTTTTCGCGAACATCGTTTGCAACCTGGCTTACCGCAGTTTCCCGCACAGCATCCAGCCCCATCGCGGATTCGCTGTTTGACTTCACAAAGATCTAGACTGAAAAAGGCGAGTGCCCCACGTAACCCTGGAAAATCGGGCTCGTTGTGAACTTTCCAGCAAATGTAGGGCGAGAATCGTTTCTGTTCTTCATTGTCACAGTTGCGGAAGAGTCCCGAGTGACCTGTTTGCATCCGAAAGACATTTCCCCTCTCCCAGGGATCATCCGGCGAATATCGATACGGCTTATCTGTTATGTAATCCTTTTTGAAGTTCTCGACGCTGTGCACGAAGTCCCGGACGGGTTGGGCTTCGACAACATTGGGTAATAGGTATTGGCAGACGAACAAACACAGAAATATCGAACTAATTCGACTCAGGCTCGGCATCAGAAAGCTCCAACCAAGTGGTATTCGAGACAGACAATCGCGGAGTGACTCCGACGATATCCATCATCGGTCCTTAGAACCGGAGGTTACCTTGATTTTGGAATTTGAGGGACAACCGTTGCGTTTCAGAAACTTTGCCGTAATTACCCAATGCGAATCGCCGTTACGGATTTACAAACCAACCAGCACGCGAATCCTGTTATTTGGTGCGGCTATTTGCGGTTGTATTCCTGAGCAATCACAAGGAAAACGTGACTTTCGAAGCCATTCGTTGCAGACTAAACTGTCCCATCGGCCGAACATCAAACCAGCGAGAGAATACTTTGACCGCCAGACCCCGAATTGGAGCTGTTTCCTATCTGAACACGAAACCGCTGGTTGAAGGTCTTGATGAGCTAGCAGACGAATATGAGCTCATTTTCGACTTGCCCAGCCATCTCGCCGACCGACTTCATTGTGGCGAACTCGATGTTGCGCTGATTCCATCGATTGAGGTCGCCAACAAGCAATACCAGATTGTCTCCGACGCTTGCATTGGATGCCGCGGCGAAGTCTGGAGCGTCAAGCTGATGTGCCGTGATCCGGGCATGAAAATTGAGACTCTGGCGTTGGACGAGGGTTCTCGAACGAGTACTGCCCTCGCCCAAATCATCTTGGCGCAGAAGTACGATATTCATCCGCAGCTGTTACCCCTTGATATCGATTCGGATTGGCGACAAGCTGCAGCCGATGCCGTGCTAATCATTGGTGACCGGGCGATGAAGGCTGAGGACCCTCGTTTTCCGGTGGTGCTTGATCTGGGTAAAACCTGGTACGAATGGACAGGACTATCGTTTGTGTTTGCCGTCTGGGCGGCTCGCGAATCTGAGCGTTGCGGTAAAGACGACCTTGATCGCATCAGCCACGTTTTATCGACAGCGCGGGATCGAGGTATCGCGAATATTGCTTCAATCGCAAAAAATAACGCCGCCCGTTATGGTTTGAGCCAGGAAGAATGTTTAACTTACTTGAATCACCACCTGCATTTCAAACTCGGTGGACCCGAAAAGCTGGGTCTGGAAATGTACTATCGGTATGCATCGCGAATGATGCTGATTCCCAACCCGAACCAACTGAGCTTTCACGCGACGACGATTTCATGATCCGCGAAATTTTGGCCAAAGCTGTAGCTGGAGAGAGGCTCAATTCTGACGAAGGTCTTGAGTTACTCAAGTGTTCGGACCTTGCCACACTTGGTGCGGCGGCTAATGCCGTCGCCGAAAGACTGCATCCGGAGCGATATCGCACTTACAACATCGACCGCAATATCAATTACACCAACATTTGCACCGCCGGAGATGTTGGGCGATATCAAGACTGCGTTTCCGCAGTTAAATATCCATGGCTTCAGCCCTCCCGAGATTTACCATTTTACGAAAGTCAATCATTGTTCGCTTGAAGAAGTGCTTTCGCGTGTGCAAGACGCAGGGCTCGGCAGTTTGCCCGGGGGTGGTGCTGAGATCCTGGTGGATCGCGTCCGCAGCGAGATCACGCGTGGCAAGGTCATGACCGATGACTGGCTCAATGTGATGCGGGTGTGGCACAAGCTGGGTGGTCGCAGCAGCGCAACGATGATGTTCGGGCACGTGGAAACGCTTGAAGAGCGAATTGAACATCTCGATCGACTGCGCGATCTGCAAGACGAAACTGGCGGGTTCACCGCTTATATTTGTTGGACGTTCCAACCTGACAACACGCAAATGAACCAGATATTGCCGACCGGATCATTTGATTATTTGCGAATGTTGGCCGTTAGTCGACTGTATTTGGACAACTTCCATAACTTGCAGTCCAGTTGGGTCACGCAAGGCCTGAAGATAGGTCAAATCTCTCTCGTCTTCGGCGCCAATGATATGGGCAGCCTCATGATCGAAGAAAATGTTGTTGCGGAAGCGGGTACCGTTCATTATTTGACGCTCGATCAAATCCGGGATGCGATTTCGGACTTAGGATTTGAGCCTCGACAACGCAACGTTCACTACGAGCTGGTTGAGCCAGAAAATGAATTGAAAGCAATCAAAGCGAACAAAGCTTGGGTGGAGCAGCGCAAGTCTCAACA
>CAMYNE010000592.1 GCA_947259675.1 uncultured Pirellulaceae bacterium | reverse complement strand
CCGGAAAAAAATTTGGCCTTGGAATATTCTTAGACAAGGAAGACAAAACGTTTTCGGGATAGTCGTTGATCGTTGAGCGATCAGAACGT
The DNA here is from genome assembly GCA_947259675.1 of uncultured Pirellulaceae bacterium. Classification (GTDB taxonomy): domain Bacteria; phylum Planctomycetota; class Planctomycetia; order Pirellulales; family Pirellulaceae; genus Mariniblastus. The sequence goes on along the minus strand of CAMYNE010000592.1, from coordinate 2,578 downwards.
TTAGATTCCGGCGCGCGTGAACCGGGTGCTAAAAAACGGCGGCTGATACAATGTTCCTACAGTCTTCTAATAATGCCCATCACCCATCGTGAATTCGACTGGACCATCCCCTTCGTCAGCGCTGATTTCAAAATCGCCAACGCCACTGACCTGTTGGTCGACATGCTTGGGGTTACCATAGCAGTAGATGTCGCCGGCTCCGGAAATTCTTGCCTTGATCGATTCCGAAGCATAGACACTGGCGTCGCCAACTCCGGAAATTCGGACGCTTGCCTGCTCCGCATGTAAATCTCGTAAGTCAGCGTCTCCAGCTCCGCTAATCGAGGTTGTCAAGTTCTTGACGTATCCGTTCGCGTTGACGTTTCCGGCACCACTAATGGACAAATCCAGTTCATCGCCGACCACGTCAATGATGTTCAGATCGCCTGCTCCGCTGACACGGGCGGCCGTCAAATGAGGTACCGTAACATCTACGTTCAATCCAGTCTTCGGTTTGATTCTCCCGCGCGGTTTGATTTTGAGCTTGCCGTTTTCAACTTGAGTATCGACATGGGAAAGAAGATTATTGTCGGTCGTGACGCGGACCGTTGGCTTGCCTCCGACGGAAACATTGCCAGCGAAAACGTTGACCGTTCCAAATCCGGACAAATTGACTTCTTCGAATGTTTCAACCTGACGGTACTCGGAACGGCTGATTCCCGAGCCGGGTATACCAGGACGCAAAATACCACATCCCGAGAGGAACAAAATTAACAGCAGTGCTGGCAGTCGAGCTGACACGAAGGGCCTCATTTCGTTTTGGCAAACTTTTAGGGCGAACTGAATCATCAGTAATATCGGCTTTTCTTAACAAGTTGATTAGATCCTGTTCTTTTCCCGGAAAGCGACAGCATTTCGGCCAAAACACGCTTCTCGCTCAAGTGCACATCAAACTCGTGGATCTGGAACTCTTGCCCGATTTGTCTTTGCCGAGCAAGAGTGCTCCGTCCGCTTTCCTGGCCACGACTCTTCCGGTTTATGCACATTTTTTCGAATTGTCGCAATAATTGGCTCTTGGCCAGCGTTCTGAATGAGTTGTTTGCCTGCAACCGATGAAGCTCGTACCGATGCGAACATACATTACCGCACCTTTGGATAAGAAAACGAGCTAATGCAAATCAACCAGCATCACGTGAAAAAATTCATCCGCCGATTTCTGGGAATATTGTTTTTTGCAGCCATGTTTTGCGTGACTTCGGACTGTCAGGCGCAGCGCCCACGCGGGTTGTTTGCCCGTGGTGCCCGGGTTCACCACCATGCTCGTCATCACGACACTCGTGTTGAACAGGGCGCAGTCGAAACCAGCCGTTTTTCGCGACGGTACCGATCACCGCAACCGAATCGCTTGCAAGAAATACAGAATTCACGCTACGAAGGGAATTTTGAAGTCTTTCCAAAGTTCATTGGTGGCTTTCACTCCAGTCATTACACCAACCTTGGCCTTCCAACTGGCGATCTGGGCTTTCGAGGGAATGGCCTATACTGGGCCCCCTGGTAGTCGTGACGAATTCCAGTAGCACTGGAAAAAAACGACGTTGTGACCAATGAATCAGGCAATTCAATTGCCATTGACGGCGCCACGCGTGTCTTTTACTCTCCGCGCAAATTCTCGAATTGATTTGAATTTGTTGGAGTCCAGGCATGCTACGAAGAACGATCTTGCTGATCTCATTTACAATTGGCCTTTTGGCGGCAGCCACAATTTCAGCTGATGACAAACTTGTCCCTACCGATGTGATTGGAAACCGGTTCAAGTTGAAAATGAAAAGCGATTCGCCAGATCGGTGTATTGAATATGTGGGGACAATCAAACAGATCGATCAACAATCCGTCGTTTTGAGCGACGTTACCCAGTTCGGAAGGTCCGTAGATCGAGGTATCCCGTTCTACAGCAACCTTCCGGCTAACGACCGGTTATTTAAGAACGTTGTTGGACGAGCTTCCAAAAAACTGGATTACGGGATCGTTCTTCGCCTGGATGAAATTGATACGTGGGAGCGGGTTGAATCAGAATCAAAAAATAACACAAACAAGCAAGCGGCGAATCCAAATCAGGTCGATCGATCGAACCGAGTGGCTCGACTCAAACGAATAAACGACTTGCTCTCTCAAGACCGCGAGCTCTCCAAAGATGAACGCCGCGCAGTTGTCAAGGAAATCGATCTGTTGCGAAAATCGATTTCACATGAATAGTCATTTCCCCCGTTTGTCAGGTATATCCTTGGCTGGACGTAGCGTTTCCTGGAATGTGCGTTTACGATGCGTCTGCGCGGCACTCTTCCTTAGTCGGAATAACTTAGCAGATATCAAATCAAAAATTTGAGCCGTCTTTTACAACCTCTAGAATTATCCGTCAATATCGACGATCATTTTGATAACGAATTCAGGCGACAGGAGAACGATCGATGCCATCGGATCAGAAAATCGATTACGTGGAATTCCCGGCTGTTAACTTCGACGCAATTGAGTCTTTTTATTCAAACACCTTCGGCTGGTCCTTTACCGACTACGGTCCGGAGTACCGATCCTTTTCAGACGG
>CAMYNE010000591.1 GCA_947259675.1 uncultured Pirellulaceae bacterium | reverse complement strand
GATTATCCTGGCCGACACCAAATTCGAATGGGGTTGGCACGATGGCAAGCTAATCTTGATCGACGAAGTCTTGACCCCCGACAGTTCGCGATTTTGGCCTGCTGATCAATACGAACCAGGTAAAAACCAACCATCATTTGACAAACAGTTCGTGCGGGAATATCTCGACAGCACGACGTGGGATAAAAACAGTGAACCACCCGAACTTCCTGCTGAAATCGTGGACAAGACACGCAAAAAGTATATTGAGGCTTATGAACGGCTCACGGGCGAATCATTCGCATGGAAGTAGATAACCCGTGCGTTCCACAGTGGTCGCGTGCTTCGTTAAACGCAGGGCCACCGGCCCGCGCTTTGGCAGAGATGGAGACGGATTGAGGGCAATAACTTCCGGATAAGTCACATGTCTCGGCAGAAGCCCTCGACCTCTCGTCGCGCAATATCACAATTTTTCAATTTGGTTTTTCAACAATCGCGACCGAATTAAGTTGCCATGATTTTGCGGCGAGTCTTCACTACGCCCGTAATACTCAACTGCTCGATCGTATTCTCCTCGCGATTCAAGCGAGCGACCGAGAAGGTATTCAATCCCGGGTTGCCACCGTTCGGCATCGGGCCTGTTGAGCCAACGTTCGAGCCAGTTCGCGGCCGTGCCGATGTTGCCGTTGTCGAAATGGCACTGAGCGAGAAAGAAGCCCGCATCGCGGCGAACCAATCGCATCTGTTCCTGAATACTCCTCAACTGCCGTTGGAATGCGTTCATGTTCCCAGATTCATTTCGAATGCCCAATTGGCGCTGTAACAACGTATCCGTGCCAAGATCCGAAATCTGTTTGTCCGTGTACATCAGAGCGTAAAAACTCTCAATCGCGGTTCGTCGCCTGCCATCTGACACAAATCGCCCGTTGAAATATCGTGCTCGGCCGGTTCGATAAACCGAAAAACCATCGATGTAAGCCTCTTCACGGAAGTGCCAACGAATCTTGTCGGCAATCACGTCACTCCCCGCCGCGGCATCGGCGATCGCTTTACGTAGTTTTTTGCGAAACAGGTGTGTTTTGAAGCCAATGTCCCAAACGCCCCCGCTCAAGCCCTCAATTTTGGGGAGTTTCGCAATCGTCTCACTCGGATCGGATGATAACGACAGTCGGTAATCGCTCATTAGATTCTTTTCGAGTTGGAACATTCTTCGCGAACAATGCTCCGGTGAAGAATAAGCCAGCGCCTGCACCGATTTCAAATCGTCTGACTTGACCCAGTAGTCAGTGTCATCTGCAAGTGACTCTTCTGTGGTCAAGTCGAGTTGTTCAAGCAATTCCGGATTCGCTTTGACCTCAGATAGCGTTGCGATCTTTCCAGGTACGTCAGAGGGTATAGGCAAGCCTAATTTCGTATCAAACAGATAGAGTCTGCCACCGATCAATAGCGCGGGACACCAAGGTCTCGCATTTTCGCCCTCGCCGACTGAAAGCATGACCGAGTCGATTCCCAGTTGCTCTGCCAACAGCATGAACAACTTGGCTCGCTCGACGTAGTCGCCGCGACTGTAAATTAATACCTGCCAAGGATACCGTTTGTAGCCCAGCCCCGGGGCCAATTCATCATCGGAGGGTTCAGGATCATTTTCCAACTGGATGTTGCGGATGACCCAATCAAACGCACGAAGGCCTTCGGCTAATTTCACCGCATCTTCGGTAGCCAACTCGTCATTTAGCTTTTCAACAATCTTTGCCAAAAGGTCTGCTGACTCATCTGACGCATCAATGTCTCCCGCCGACAAGCGTTGTAACTCAAATGCATTCAGATTTGTTTCTTCGGAAATCCGTTGGGCAATATTGCTCAGCCAGGCGGATTGCTGGAAAAAGTAGGGATCCGTATTGCCGAAGCTCATCTCACCCATGCGCTGAACAAGCGGTAGTTCCGAATATTCCTCGGTGAGTGGTTTATCTAATTCATCGACGGTCCAGCCATCGTTCTTAAACAATTCAGTTTCAGCAACACTCCACCGATTGATGCCCAAGGTGACGATTCTTACGAATTCATCCTGGTCAAATCGCTTGTCGCTGAAAACAAAATCCATCGTTCGAGCTAGATCGTCAATCTTGGTCGATGAAAGTTTGGTATCAAGTAATTCAAGAGTTCCATCTGATGCCGGCTCGCAACCAGAATTGAATACCAAGCCAAATGTTAAGACTGCGATCCAGGCAATCGTCAAACTTCGAAGTTTTGAAAAAGGGTCCATCAAGTTTTCCTGAAAAGAATGCGCCGATCGATTGTTATGCCAAAGCAGTGATCGCCGTGCGAATTCGAACTAGTTGTTCCAATAATTGATTCATGTAATCCAGTGGAACCATATTCGGTCCGTCACTGGGTGATTTGTCGGGTTCTGGATGAGTTTCCAAAAACACGGCATCGCATCCAGCTGCAACCGCCGCGCGTGCCAACGGAGCCACCATTTCCCGTTGCCCGCCCGTCGTTCCTCCTGCCGCACTCGGTTGTTGCACGCTGTGAGTCGCATCAAAAACAACGGGCACACCGAACTTTGACATTTCAACCAAAGCACGCATGTCGTTCACCAGGCGACCGTATCCAAAAAAGGTTCCCCGTTCGGTAACGAGAATATCCTCACATCCAGAGCCCACTAGTTTACTGATGACATGCTCCATAT
>CAMYNE010000590.1 GCA_947259675.1 uncultured Pirellulaceae bacterium | reverse complement strand
GCAAGTTGCCACCGCGCAGATGGCGATGAACGACGTTCCGGAATACAAAGGCAACGTGATCGCGATTCGTACGGACGTGCTGGCGGACAAAGAAGCAGAACGCCTCTTTCCAGGCTGGAAAGATCACTTTGAAGAGTGGAAGCTGGTTGGCTCGGACCGACCCTATCATTACCTTGGCAGCGCAATCTGGTTCAACCGCATCGGTAAGGCTTTTGGCGAGTCGATGCTGGAGTTGATCGGCGATGAAGATTAGAACAATTTGGTGTTGTTCGGTCGTCGATAGCTACTGATCCCGAGAGGTTCAGGTCACGTCGCGAATAGTTGTGAGATATCTTTGAAAGACTTGAATTCGAGGGCGTTGCCGGCCGGATCAAGAAAAAACATGGTCGCTTGTTCGCCGACCTCGCCTTCGAAACGAATGTAGGGTTCGATGATGAACTTGATCCCGGCCTTTTTTACCCGCTCCGCCAATTCGTTCCACGCATCCCACGGCAAGACGACTCCAAAATGAGGCACCGGAACGTCGTGTCCGTCGACAGGATTGAAGCGAACATCATGGTTCTCGCTGGGCGCCTGGTAATGGGCAACTATCTGATGACCATACAAATTGAAGTCGATCCATTGTTCACTGCTTCTCCCTTCGGAACAGCCCAAGACTCCGCCGTAAAATTCTCTGGCAGCATCAAGATCGTTGACTGGAAACGCGATATGGAACGGAGATATTTCGTTGACGAACATTATTTCTTTCTGTGTTGTTCGAAATTGTGGAAACGTCTGGGACTGGGTCAGCTGGCGTCCGACGGACGTCTCGTGATTCCGTACGGTTATTTAAACCGCAGTAATAAAATCTGTTTGACGACTTTGAGTCCTTCGCCGATCGAAGCTTTTGAGCTTCCGGCTTTACGGTCTCGAAAAATAATGGGAATCTCGACAATCTTGACTCGTTTCTGTTGCAGCCGAAAAAGTATTTCTTCCAGGTAGCCGTATCCCTGCGATTGAATGCTATTCAATTCGATCTGGGCAAGCGACGAGGCTCGATAAACCCGAAAGGCGCCTGAGTTGTCCCGCGTCTTCAAGCCCAGCCAAAATTGCGACAACCAGTTTACCAGACGACTGGCGACTCGACGATAAATTGGCCAGCCTTGAATTTGGCCGCCTTTGACGTATCGGCTGCCAACGACAACGCCGACTTGATCATCGGTTTTGACGGTTTCGACAAGTTTGACCAACGACAACGGGTCATGGCTAAAATCCGCATCGAGCGTCGCCAGGTAGTCAAAATCGTATTCCAATCCCCAGCGAAATCCGGCGAGAGTCGCACTGCCAAGCCCGCGTTCATCTTTTCGAACGATGGCAAAAAAATCGTCGTGGGAGGCAGCCTGTTCAATCGCCCATTTTCCCGTTCCATCGGGCGATGAATCGTCGACAATCAGAATCGCAGCGCCAGGAATCAATTCGCGAAGCTGTGTCACGAGTAAAGGCAGGTTTTCCTTTTCGTTAAAAGTCGCGATGATTATCAATAATCTGGGGTCCACGAGGGTTGCCTGGGTGTTAGTTATTGAGTTGTGTGGCTCGTCACGTCAATAACGAGTGTTCCGAATGAGTGTCGGATTCGTGATTCAGCGTGATCCCACAGGCGGTCGAAGTCTCACGACTCCAGCTACAATCTTGACTTGAATGATCTTACTATTGCCGATGGACCAAATGAAAGCCGACACAAACACTTTGAACGCCAGTCAGAGCCACTCTGGTCCAACGAAACCGAACAAGGGGTTCAAGCGGACGCTTTTTCGGTTCCTCCGAGGCTTGTTGTTGGCCTACATCCTGGTGATTGTACTGTTAGTCATTTTTGAGCCAACGCTAGTTTACCCTGGCAAGGACTTAACTGGTGGAAACTGGAATCCGACTCATTTTGTATTTGAAGAAGTTGAATTCGCGTCCGCCGATGGAACGAAGATCGTGGCTTGGTTTTTGCCTAAACAATACGCAACCCGCACAGCGCTGATTTGCCATGGTAACGGCGAGAATGTCGCTCAATCATCGGCGAGTATGGGACATGCGATCCGTGAATTGCTGAATGCCAATGTGCTGGTCTACGACTATCGCGGTTTCGGCAAAAGTGAAGGCTCGCCACATGAGAAGGGCATCCTCGAAGATTCTGAAGCGGCCCTTGACTGGCTTAACACGAAGACTGGAACCAATCCGGAAGACGTTATTCTTATCGGACATTCCATTGGTGGCGGACCCGCGTGTTTCCTGGCCGGCAAGTACGGTGCGAAATCTCTGATTCTGCAACGAACTTTCACTTCACTCGTCTCGGCCGCGCAACATCGTTACCCGCTGATTCCGGTAAGCCTGCTGATGCGCAACCGATATTCGTCGAAAGAGCGAATCGTGAACTATACTGGCCCATTGTTCCAGTCCCACGGCACAGCTGACACTCTTGTTCCGTTCGAATTGGGCGAGCAATTGTTCAAGTGTTGCCCGTCGGAGCACAAGGTATTCTTTCCATTACAAGGACGTGGACACCTCGATCCGTTTCCTGACGAGTACTGGGAAGCCCTGGTCGAATTCGTCAACGACGTTGATCGGTAGGTCGATTAGACGGTGGGCTAGAAGGCAGGCCGGAACGAGTTCCGGCAACACCGGTGATTACCATGATTCCTTGCCG
>CAMYNE010000589.1 GCA_947259675.1 uncultured Pirellulaceae bacterium | reverse complement strand
CAAAACGCAATCTGAACCACAGCTAATTCAACAACGGATTTTTAACTAGGAGCTCGAGGGATAACGGATGATGGCTTCTTTGAAGATCTCCAGAAACTGGTTCAGACCATAAGAAACCAGGTCTTCCATCTTGCGAATCTGAACGTTGATGTACGCCGTGCAAATGACCAGCGGAATCGCGATCGCCAAGCCACACGCAGTCGTGATCAATGCGAACTGAATATCCTGGGCCAATGCAGCGGGATCGACTGAGTCACCACTTCCGAGCTTGTAAAACGCGCCCATCATACCCATGACCGTACCCAACAAGCCGATCATGGGAGCCGCTTTAATAACCGTATTTACCCAACTAAGGCGATATTCGAGGTCCTGCAATACGTCACGCTGAAAACGATCGGCAATCAACTGCTTGACCTTCGCAAACCCAAGTTTGCGGTTGACGATCGCCAGTTCGGAAAGCTGACAGGTTGCCCTTCGGTCCCCATCGCAAACTTCCGTCGCCGAATCGTATTCGCCTTTCGAAAGTGGTTCCTCAATCGCTTCCAAAAACATACTCTGCTGTTCTTCGCTGGCAAATTGTTTCTGGCGAACGCGGCTCCAAACCATCACGACACAATAAGCCCCCCATAACGCAATGAGGAACAAAATTAAGTAGATGACATTGCCCAAAATCAACAGTACGGTTTGCATCTTCTCTGATCTCGATCTCTTAAAGGTGATACAACGTCGTAATGCAAGCATGACTAGCAAAACGGCTCATTTATCCACAAATCGCGCGAAGGCCCATTATGGTCGACGCGGACTGAATAAACAGTAGTCATCTAGCGATGGGGACAACGTTTTTTGGGAAATTTGGCCGTCCGCATCGCAAATTGGAAGTGTGAGTCGAGCGTGTTTCTGAAGTTTGTAATCCTTCAAATAGAACGATCTTGTTGTGAGGCAGCAGGGAGGATTCCAATCCGATCAGTTGAAGAACAACATGTCGGTAACCTTGTATTCAAAACCAGCGCCCACCGGCTCAACTTTGAACACCGTTCGCCTGACGTCTTCTAAGGTCTTACCGAGCTTTGAAAGATATGCCTGTTCGACGTTTCGCAGCAAAACTCTTGTTTTCGTCGGGTAAAACTGGGTCAATTGTCGGTTGGTAATGTCGACCCCGGCTTTCTTGACATACGACTCGTCCCAACGCAGCATTTTTCGTTTGGTATGCCCGAATCGTAACGTTTTGTTTTGAGCCTTGCGGTCGGACATCTTGATTTGCGCGGTCCCGCTAACATTGCTGATCAAGACGATGTCATTGGCGCTAAGGTGCACGGCGCCCAATACGATCTGGAAAAAGTCCAGTTGCCGCGCATACACTTTGATGTCTTTCGATTCGTATTCGATTTGCCAACGTTTGTGCTCTGGAACAACATTGGCATTGCCGGTACCGGGACCACCCTCCCGTGAGCCGTACCCGGCACCCTTGCCCATTTCCGCCGCATCACCGTCGCGTTTCTCAAGGTTGGCCCGAATGGATGACACCGCGTCGGTGACAGCTTCCAGAGCGTCCATTAGCTGAGGTGTTTCGACTTCCGGAAATTCTTCAACGCCGGGCTCCAGAACGTCATCCTCAAACCCTTCCGGTTTCTCATTTCCATAAGGTTCGAGATAGGCAGTTAGCTCAACAGCGGTCCGTTTGGAAAAGTCAAATACCGACGTAAACCAGATCAGGAACATGACCGCGACCAGGAACCCAATCAGGATAATCAAGGATATTAACGCGCCGTTAAGCTGGTCATACCGCGAAACAGATGTTTCGATCTTGGGCGTTCGACGTACTGAAGGACTACTGCTCATGAAAAACAACGATAAATTTGAATTGCCAACTTAATCATAATTACGAATCGACGGTCTAATCGCCCATTAATCAATTAATTCCGCGCCGGGGCGGATTTTAAGATACCATTTCGTCCATTGCTTCTTAACAACGCCAAAGTCCTCAAGGCTCGGGTTTTCGGGCAACAAAAATGCATCAATTTTGCGACTTATTAATCGCAGACCATCGTGAGCTTCTTTAGCAACTCTAACATCGGGGTCACCCAGCGCGTACAATAATGCCGGGACGTGATCCATTGATTGTTCTCTGGCAAGAATTTTGACCGCGATCAGCCGTCGAAAAAAGTTTCTGTCTTTTACCAGTCCGGTCATGAACGCCATTGTTTCACCACGAGATTTTTCGTCGATCGTGAACTGGCGAATGGTTTCATCCATGGCCTCTGCCAAAACCTGCAACTGTTCGGCGGCAGAATCCTGGCCAAGCAAGACGATGACATCTTCGATGCCCTGAATCGCTTCCTGGCTGCTGATTTGCCCGCCCTTGACGGTGAGCTTCGTGTTTTCGAGGAATCCCTGACCACCGTGCAACAAGCTTGTATTCGTCGGCAAGATCAGGACTTCACTACTTCTGACGAGAAAAAGTACGGCCAGAGAAGTGGCAATAATCGAGTTTTCGACTGCACCGCCCGGCGGAAAATCTCCCGCATCGCCTTGACGGTCCATCAAAAACTCAACTCCTTGATCGTACCAGGTTGGAACTTCCGATACTTCGCCTTCGGCAACTTCTCGGAAGAAAGCGTATCGTTCCAGCGCGTAAAGATAATAGTAATTCCAGGTTTTGGTTTCGATCTTGAA
>CAMYNE010000588.1 GCA_947259675.1 uncultured Pirellulaceae bacterium | reverse complement strand
GAGGAATTTGCACGGTTTATGACAACACGACTTTTGCGGGGACATGCATTCTTCCCGCCACGAAACCGGACGAAACTTCTTTGCTGGCACACGCGTTGGAGACCGGTGTTCGAGTCCGCAAAGAGCAGGGACCGCGGAAAAATCGTCGGGTCGGGATCAAAATTTCCGACGGTGTCGCCTATGACAGTCATCATATACGAATTCAAACCAGATACCTGATAAACAATAGTCGAGACGAAACGATTCCGTTTATCATCGACCATGATTGGCAGATCGGATCGGAAAGCGAGCTCGAATGCCACCTTATTCGGGAAAATGGTGAGCCCGCTAAGCTCGAGATTGAACGATTGAAGGGAGGTGTTCGTCTGGAGTTTCCCTTGCTCAACCGCGACGTGTTGACGGTTTCCATTGTTGAATCGCTGGTGCAACGCTCACGAATTCAACTGACGGACGACCGACAGGGAGATGATCGGTTCCGCGTTCGCTGGCTTTATGAAAACATCGTCGATACGGATTTGTCGTTGAGTGACGATCCAAATGTCCGCAACTGTCTTGAAGTTCACAAATTGTTAATGGAAAAGAACGATCAAATCTCGCACGCCAACGAAGAAATTGCAAGACACGAAAAACGGCAGGAACGATTACGAAAAAACATCCAAACGGGTGGCGGCGACCAACAAAATCTGCGTTGGCAAAACGATCTGGCTCGAGCCGAAGACGCGATTGTTCAGCTGGAAGAGGAACATCTCCCGGAACTGGAAAAAGAGCGAACCCGATTGCGTCGCCAACTTGACCTCGCTTTGCGATCGTTGATCATTGAGTGGAGCGAGTAAATCCAATGCGGATTGCGGAACGCGGAGTGCGGAATGCGGTTCGCAGCATTTCGCGATATGGAATCGAAATAAATCGCTCCGGATCCAACTGCAGATGCGCGATCATCTGTGCGGCCTCTTGTTTGGCCTCGTCGGTCGTAATGTCCTTGATGACCGTTTCCAGCTCCAGAAATTGACCCAGCGATTCAACGACGTCGACGTGAATTCGCGTATGTTTCCAGATCCACAACGTTCGCGTCTTTCGAACCACACACTCGGAGTCAAGAACTCGTCCAAGTAGCCGTTTCCATTGCTCGGCATCGTCCAGCGGCGCCAAGTCGTAGGTCGACGGTCGCGGCCCCGAATCGTTAATTGACCGCACATAACTGATCAACTCGGGTTGGCAGTCGTCTGCTTCGCGGAGCTTCAACCAGCCGCGAGCCACCTCAAAAAAGGTATCGCATTGCTTGCGCGTCCAGATTTTTTCCACACCAATTTCGAGCAAAAGAATCTCGATGGCCTCAATCGAATCGATCGGCGTCTTGATTTCGATATTTTGCATCTGGTTACGCACTTCCAACTCACCAAATCCGAGCTGATCGGGTCAAACACGAGACCTACGAGTACATTGTCAGAGCTGAAACGACATGTTTGTAGTGCCGCCTTCAGGCGGAATATTCCGGCTAAAGCCGGTACTACGAACTACGAAACATCAGTGAAATCCGTGTAATCCGTGGTTAACCAACTCAGACCTCGCGCTGTAGGACTAGTTTCGGGAGATGATCAAGAACAAATAATTTTGTCGTCTTTCATTTTGTTTTTTGGCCGATTTAGAGATCCGGTATTTTGGATTCTGAAATCAGGGTAGCGTAAATCGCTGCCAATTTTTACGCTTCTGTTATTGAATCACAACCACATTAGCTGAAATCCAATCCTATGACCATCGACCCCATTTCCACTTTGTTTACGCTTGAATGCCTGTTCACACTTTTGATGTTGGTCTTGCTGCAAGCTGTGCTGGGTTTCGACAACTTGTTGTATATTTCGCTCGAATCAAAGCGAGTCGAGGAAAACAAGCAGGGCTTCGTTCGCAAACTTGGAATTGGGCTGGCCATTTTCTTGCGAATTGTGTTGTTGTTTGTCGTCTTGATGGCGATAGAAAAGTTGCAGTCGCCTTTTTTTGAATACGGTTTGACGCCGGCCGAAGGTGTCGAACACGTTGCCGCAAATGCAAGTGAAGAGGGCTCAGCAGCGAAAGCCCACCAGGTGTTCGTACCAACCGAAGATGGCAAATGGTTTGCCGCGCGATTCAATGTTCACGCAATCATTGTTTTGTTTGGGGGAATATTCATCATTTACACGGCTTTTAAAGAGATCATGCACATGTTGGCCATCAACCATCTGGAAGGCCACGAGGAGAAAAAAACCCGAAGCGTCAGTGCCTCGGTATTCTGGATTGTCATGATGAACCTGGTCTTTTCGTTTGACTCCATCTTGAGTGCGATTGCCCTGACGCACAATTTTTGGGTCATGGCGCTGGCCATCATTTCCAGCGGCCTGCTGATGATGTTAATGGCCGACCATGTTTCGGAGTTTTTGAAAAGAAATCGGATGTACGAAGTATTAGGACTGTTTATCCTGTTCATCGTTGGCGTGATGCTGGTTTCCGAAGGCGGTCATCTCGCCAGTCTCCACCTGTTTGGATACGCGGTCGAGCCGATGGCCAAGGTAACCTTCTACTTCGTGATTGGTATCCTGGTGGTGGTCGACATCGTTCAGTCTCGTTATCAAAAGAAACTGATGGCCGAAATTGCGCACGAAGAGGTGGGGCATCAGCCGGCGTGAGTGGCCGGAACTCCGTGTT
>CAMYNE010000587.1 GCA_947259675.1 uncultured Pirellulaceae bacterium | reverse complement strand
TTGCCGGCACCTGAGGCACCGGCGATTCCGATAATTGTGGGTGGAATATTCAACAGTGCGTATCTTCGATTTGTTTCTGGGCGAAGGCTGACGTAGCAGTTTTATTCTGGCGTGAGCGACCTTGCTGGCTACGTGCATCAAGCTGATCCCGATCGAGGGCTTGGATTCCAAAAGTCGGACGAGAGTTGCCGAACTTCACCTGGATACATCGTAGGAACCAACCGCGACTTTGGATGTTTAGTGTTTCGCGAGACCGCCGCGGACAAGCTCCTTCAGTATGACAGAGAGTGAAGACTGATTTTGAAAATGCTCTAGTGAGTCCGAATTCTGTAGCCAAAAAAAATCGCTCCGTCCAATCGTGTCGTAAACACTTGGCCAGAGCGATCGTCGTAAAAAAAAAGCTGGTTATTTGCTTTCTGATCCTTCTTCGGCGGGAGTCGATGCGGCTGCATCGCCAGTACCGGCATCTGCCGGCGCTGTATCTTTTTCTCCGCAGCCAGCGAATGCGGCAGCTCCGAAAAGAGTCAAAACACAAAATAATACTTTGATTGAACGAACCATTTTTTTCTCCTAACGTTGATGGAAAGTAGTCAAAATCTTACCCGAGTGTGTCACCAAGGCCAACTACCGTGAATATGCAGAACATTGTTCAAACCACATGCTGTTTATGGGACAAGACAGGCCCCCAATTCCGGTTAATGCATAGCACTTCAACCGTTTTTCGCTTTTTTGCTCAAATTCTTGCGAATTTTTTGCCAGAAGCGTGTTTATGAACCCCCCAGCCAACCAAATTCTGGAGTTAGATCTTGTTGCGCAACAAGATTCCATTCGAATCGTTCCTGCGGATCCTCAAGCAAAATACACGAAACGCAATCACCGAAGATGCGAGCGACCGATTCTCTAGATTGGCTTTCAAGAGTCGAATGAAGCACTGAAGGCCAGCAAAATCCAAACATCGCTTTGGAGGGCTTTCCAGTTTGGATATTGGTTTGAAGAAGCCTTCTGAGATGAGACAACATCTCATCGACGTCCTTGCCAAAAAAGACAATCAATCCGTCTTGATGCCAGACTTCCTCGAGAGAAATGTCGAATTGGTCCTTCGTCAACAGTACGGGACCATTGTCCTGAAGCTCTTTGGGCAGGAAATCGAATAATGGAGTTCCAACAACTGACGGCTTATTCGCCGGATCGGCAGTTGTTTCGATTGGCGAATGATTGTTCTTATCCAGATCAAAATTCGAGCCAGTCGACAAAGTCTCGCTTGTTTCTCGATCTAAACCGGGCTCGGCTTCCTGAGTAGGTAGAGCATCCGTTGGTTGGTTTGATTCGGGCGAGGCGATACGCGTCACGTCGACGCAAAAAACGGGATTAAGTTTTTTACCAACTTCCGAGATAATCTGGGCAATCATCTCGATCTTGGCACCGGTATGAAAATAAAGTCCGTTGTCTTGAAGTTTTGCCGCAGATTCGGCTGGGGCGATCTCAGTCACTGGGGCAACATCGGACTCCGGAAATGGAGGCGGCGTGCTGGGAGCGGGACTTAACGGTGCAGCATGTTCAGGGTAGCTGACACCGGGACTGGCAATACTATCGAACGGGCTATGACTTGGTGCACTTTCCCTAAACCCCGATTCTGCGGGACCGTAAGAAACGGGTGTCGTTTCCGCTTTCGGCCGTTTTCGGCTCTGATCCACCGTAGTCGGGCTTTCGATTTTGGCGGGTGGGAAGAGCGAGGCTAAAGGAGATAAATTCTGAGAAGGTGGCGGGGCTGGTTCTTGTTCTTCCGCAGCTCCTTCATCTGCATCATCAGGCATTCGTTCAATAGCGGATGGCGTCGACTTGAGATGTGACTCATCAACATATTCTTCATCTGCAACTTGATCGCGAAAAACCACGCTTTCCAGGCCTTGTTGACCGGGTGGAACGATGGAATTTGAATCGTAACCAGAAGTTTTTTCGGGTGGTGAAGGAGGAAGACGTTCAGGTTGTTGGGGGGGCGGAGCCTTCCGAGGTGGCTGGCCTACATCCTCAAGACCTGGAGCATTTGAAACTGCGCCCGTCAAGTTGAATATCGAGGAATCACCTCCAGTCGTGGGGCCACGGTTGCCTGACGAGATGAGCGAGGCACTGAAGTTGGAGTTACCGCCCGCAGATTGAGTTGACGTTGGTGGCAGCTGGGCCGCTTCGGACGCGCTTGGCTCATAGACCACCGAAAACCGGGACTCAGGTCCAACAAAAAAACACGACTTGTCCGCAATTTCGTATCTTTCGTGGGGTGTAATCGGTTGATTGAGGTTTTGTTGGACAAATGTATGATTTGTACTGTCAAGATCGCGAATGAATAGACTTTTTCCATCAAATTCGATTTCGCAATGCTCGCGTGAAATAAGTTCATCGAGCATTCGAATCGGTACGTTTTCACCTCGGCCAATGATCCTTTTTTCATTTGCCTCCAGCACGAAGTTACGGCCGCTGTCGGGACCTTTTGTAATCTCAATCCGAACCTTCATGGCAATGATTTTCTGATAATAAACTTCGGTTGTTATTGATTGATCATTTTCGTTAGTCGAAAATGTTGCAAATTCGATTTGCGGAGAATCGTTGCGCGGCTAAGGTGTTGAGGACAGCTCTCGTTTGAAAGATTTGATTTTACCATGCAAAACCGTCAACTTCATTGGNNTTTTTGAGGCCTCAGCACTTTCAGACGGCTGATCGTTATTGGCAGGAATTGATCGGCGTATCGTCAAGTGTGGACACCGCTTACAACTGGGGCATGTTTAGAGCTGAGATTAACGAAGAGGCTCTAGACAACCAAATCGTTGAAGTTGTGCGATTTCAAGCCCGTTCCAAACAGGGAACATTGATTTCTTTTGACTCATCGACCGTCGATAAAGTCGACCTAAACCAGAAGAGCGAGGCGGATCCCCGGTTTGATGAATTCTTGAGAGAACAAAATGGCGTTAAAGTCTATCTAGGTGTTCCACATTTAAAAATGTCCCGCCGCAATGTGTCTGTCGAAGGCAACGATAATCAGTCGAGATTCGTGGCAACGGTCAAACAATTTGAAGACGAGTCGACAGGCGGCAATCCGCAAGAGCTGGAAGTGAAGGACCTGAACGTCCAAATTCTGTTTGAATCGGATGATTTATCAGGGTTTGAAACGGTTCCAATATTTCGGTTGGTCAGGTCCAAAGAACTGGACGCCAAATTGGTGCGGGATTCAAACTATTTTCCGCCATGCTTGTCGACTCGAGCCTTCGGACCGCTGCAACGCAACATAATGGAAGCGTCTTACGATGTACTTAAGAGTCGTGGTGACATCTTGCGTCGGCAAGTGGTGGATGCGGGTGTGTCGTTTTCGACCCAAAGAGCCGGAGCCGTCGACAGCCTGATGCTTCTGCAGGCGATCAATGAGGCGTTGGGTACACTGAATTGCCATTCGTTCGCCGAGGGAGTCCATCCCTTCGTGGCCTACACTTCACTTTGTCAGATTATTGGGCGCCTTTCCGTGTTTGGCAGTGAAAAAGACAATGGCGATATGCCGCGGTACGATCACGAAAATCTTTACGAGATTTTCTGGTGGGCACTGACCAGGATTAGATCGCTTATCGACGTTGGAGATGCAGGCTACTTCCAACGATTCTTTAAAGGCTCCGGTCCCGAGATTCTCAGAAAACCCAAGATGCAAGTCAGCTTGGAACCAGAATGGTTTGGTCGTAATTGGCAGTTAGTCCTGGGACTACATTCGCTTGACATTCCGACGTCGGATTGTCTCACTCTGTTGTCCAACCAATGGGTCTGGAAGATCGGTGATCCAGGCAAAGTCGACTGGTATTATGAACGCCAGGCCCGAGGGCTGCGTCTGGGCTCTCTGCGACAGACGCCATCGGTATTGCCGGTATCCAAGAAATGGCAGTTTTTCTCGTTTCGCGAGGGTGAATCATGGGACGAGGTCAAATCGACTTGCTCCATCGCGTTTCGATTTAATGCGGATCAAGTTGCCAACGTGAACGAACTCGAAAATCATCAGACGATTGTGATGAAGAATGGCGATCGAAAAGTCGCCATGGAGTTTGCCGTGTTTGCGGTGAAAGATCAAGGGTAGAACATGCAACGAGACTTTGCACTGGCGGTGACTCCCATTTTTAACACCGCACTCAGGTGGCTTGAGAAAATAACTGACAAGGGACGGCCTACCCTTCGGATCGAAGAGATCAAGGACGGGCATGCGGCAATCAAAAACAAGATCAATGCGGCCCGAAAAAAGCTCGAGCCTTCCAACCGGCGTGTCTGGGAACTGATTCAATACGCGATCGTGGCCTGGATCGATGAGCAGTGTTGTTCTTTGAGCTGGGAGGGACGCAACTGGTGGCAAAACAACTCGCTTGAGGTCAGCTATTTCGGATCAAAGAACGCACACGATGTTTTTTATGAAAAAGCAGAAGAGGCTCGTCAAAATCGAAACGCGATCGAAATCTATTTCTTGTGCGTGATTCTTGGGTTCCGTGGAATCTACATGGACTTGCGCCACAAAGATCCGAATTACCGGGAACGAGCCCAGGATTTTGTGCGTCGCCGCGGATTGCCAGGCGACTTGCGCGAGTGGCTCAAACGAGCGGCAGGCATGATTCCTTTGGGGCAATCTTCCAGTCAGTTGGAAGTGGCCGATCGAGAAGGATCTGGAGCGCTTCCGTTGGCCGCGAAAACCAGTTTTGTATCCTCATTGTTGTTTGCGTCGATCGCAGTGGCGGCACTTGCGACCTACCTTTATTTTGTACTTAGAGGGGGTTGATTTGCGTTATATCAACCAATTCATCGGCCGAGCTCTTAGCATCGTCTTCACTCCGTTCGCTCGGATCTGGAGTTTCATGCGCCGCGTGATACCCGGCTTGAAAATGCTGCCGACGCTCAAACCACCAGTTCTCGCGGCAAGCCTGAGTTTTACTTTTGTACTTACGGTTGTGATTGTCCATTTTCTGGTTGTCATGGTATTTGATTGGGGGTCGAACGAATCGAGGACCCAATATTGGCAGACGTTACCATTTCTTATTTTGTTAATGTTTGCTATCCCTGGCTTTGTGTCCTTTGAAGCAGGATTGAGTGCTCTGCAGAAGAACGGTATTTCGATCAAAGAAACACCACTCTACCTGGTTTTGGGAATCCCAGATTCCAGGAAAATAAAGCAGATGATGGCCGCCTCTAATCGCGCTTTTGATGTTTCGCACGTCACGGCGGATGGACAAGCGCTCTATTGGTATGGTTCTCCCGACGCAACCTATCTTTATCTCAGTGGAGTCGGAAATATTTGTCAGTTGACAAAAGACCTTGGTAGATACGTCAGCCAAACTTCAACAGCCAACGAAGAATATGCTGGTGGTGGAGACTTCAAGGGCACAATTGATGTGCGGGCGCTTGGCGACAATCGCAAGAATCTTGACAGCCCCGTTGCCGATGACGATGCAGGCATGGCTCCCTCGTCCCAGATTAAACAAACGATCAAAGCGGGAGACCTGCGTCAAAAGGCAGAACACAAACCGCTCCGCCGGGAAACCGCCGTTCAGCAAAACAAAACCCAACTTTCCAGTCGAGAGAAGTTAGCCGAACAAAAACGACGAATCGCCCACCTTTGCACGTTACTACAACGCCACCGGCGGCCTGTCTGTTCGCTAAATGGAATCCTGGTTGCCATTGTCAATCGATTGATTGAAGAATTTCCGGGACAACTTGCTCGGCAGGCAAAAAGTGATTTGTCGACGATTTGCGAAAAAACCGGGGTGATTTCGACCGTTACCACAATTATCACCGGTTTTGAAAACGACGAAGGATGCCGCGAGTTCGTGGCAAGACTCAAGGAGATTTATGGCGAAGATTTTTCGACTCGACGATTCGGGAAAAGCTATCGGTCCTGGGAGTGCCCCTCCCCCGCGCACTTGAAAGAGATCTCCAACGAATCGATTGAGAATTTTGATCAGTACATTTACTCGATCTTCACCCAACACGAAGCGCTTAGCGCTCGGAACGTCAACGGTAATCGGGATATGGTCAAGTTTCTTTGCTGGATATACGCGCGATTCTACGAAGGACTGGAGACGACATTGATGAATGGATTCAGTTCCGATGGCGGTGGCGACGACGATTTTCCACGGTTTGCCGGCTGTTATTTCATGGGTGTTGGGGATTCACCGGAGCAACAGTTTTTTAGCGAAGGCGTTTTCGACCGCGTTGACGAAAACCAAGGCGAATTGGAATGGAGCAGCAAAATACTTCAACGTGAAGAAACCTGGTCGCTGATGTCGCAGTTGACTTTTCTCGTAGGTCTAATCGCCATTGGGCTTTTGGTATTCAGGGTCGTTACCCATAAAGCGCCCGATTCGGAATCCAGAATCCGGCAAACCCCGAATGAAGTTTTGAAAGTTGCAGGCACTGCCGCTCGACCAGTTTCGTATTCCTTCGAGGATGTCTGCGGATAGTCTCACCGTCAACCAGAGAGCGAATTTCAAAAAATTCCTTACAAATTGAAACTCGCCAGTCGCTCGAAAAACTGGGCAGTTTTCTCGGCGAGTG
>CAMYNE010000586.1:3351-6035 GCA_947259675.1 uncultured Pirellulaceae bacterium | reverse complement strand
GACCGAAGAATCTCACGCGAAAACACGAGAGATCCTACAGTCGCCTGGGCTCCTTCAGGATGACTTGACCGTTCTCGGTTGCCCATTGAATGCAGGCGCCGGCACTGGGTGTTCCAAGCCGGCGCCTGCGGCTGGGCGCTAAACGATTTTGTACGTGCACCAAAGCCGGACGCTCTCTTGAGGCTGATCTGCCGACATAATCGTCACAGCCGCGTCTAGCGCTCTCTTTCTTTGTGACTTTGGGCTCCCTTTCTTATTTGCCTCTGCCTGGACGCAAATCCGCGCATTTTCGGCAACCTAGCTTTTCCTTTGTATTCAACCGCAACGGGAAGCCCGCCTTTCCAAATCGCCGGCGCTTGAAACGAGCGTCACTCGCAACCGCGAACTTAGTTTTGAATCGTGGCGTCCCTGTCTGAATCGAAACAAATCCGCGTCTTAGAAGAACTCACAAGAACAAAAGAGACTTGCCATGATTTTCGAAGTCGGAATCGCCAATGCGTCCCATTGCCATGTCAAATTGCGCCCAGCATTGGACTTGTTCAATGCAGGAAAAGTCGTTGACGCCTATCATTCAGCGTTGTCTGAAATTCGCAAACCAACCGAATCTTGTGAATTGAGCGAAGCCGATTGGACTCTTCTGGCAACATTGGCCAACGAATGTGGGCACGTTACTAAATCACGGGCCATTCATAAACTCGGGTTTCAACGCAATCCGGATTCAATTCTCCTTGCGCTTTTGCACGCGTGGGAGCTTTCCGCACACGGCCGTTATTTTGAATGTCGAGAGCTACTGGATCAATTGGTTGCTCAGGCAAATGAATGGAAAGGCTTGGCAGTGGCGCTGCAGGCGTACAACTATTCCACAATGCGGTGGGACCAGACCGCTGAAAAGCATCACGAAAAAGCAATCGAGTTCGCCGGACAAAATCCGCTTGTTTGGTACGTCCTGTCGCGAGCGGCGGCCCGAAGAACCGATTGGCAACGAGCGGTCGTGGAAGGTAGCAAGGTTGTTGACCTGTGCCCAAGCTGGTCGCGAGCACGGGCGGCGCTTGCCGATTCCCTGCTTGCAATTGGCGAATGCGCAGCTGCTCAGGAAATCCTGCAATCTGAAGCTGCACCAAGTATTCGGCTGGATTTTCTCCGCGCGATGTGTTGCCAGGCGATCAACAAACCCAAAAGAGCCATTGCCAAATTAGCCGAATTGGTACAAATCTGGCCTCGAGAAACACGATTGACCAAATACGCCGTGCGTCAATTGACGTTGCTATTGATGCAGCAACGCATGTTCGAATCAGCCGAGACTATCATTCAAGAGTTTGATCTCGAAGAGTTTCAAGTCGACAAATTCAAAACTTGCGAAAACGCGAAACAAAAATACATTTCAATGCCACTGGTTTCCCAAACGCGAAATCATTGTGTACCAACTCTGGCTGCAATGGTCGCCGGCAGTCAGGGCGTCCATGCGACTCCAAAACAATATGCCGATGGGATGCAAACACGACACGGTACTCCCATGTGGCGAATGGTCGACTTTATGAAGTCGCAGGGATTTCGAGCGGTTTGTGTTCGACCGGAAGTGGAAATCGCCAAAGCTTTACTTGAACAAAACGTGCCGCTGATCGGTGAAATGACGAACGTTTTTTCAGGGCACGTCGATTGCGTTTGTGGATACGATGATCGGCTGGAGTTGTTTTATCTGCGCGATCCAATGCATTGGCACGGCTCAAGCATCAAGTTTGAAGAGCTTGCGAAGCGTTATTATGGTTCGGCCAGTCTGTGGGCCTTGATCCCCCGCGATCGAATTGATGAAGTCAACATCGATCCCGATTGGGAGCACATTGAAGGGCAAGCCTTGATTGATCTGTCGCGGGCTTGCACGCAAGGCAAGAGGCTCGACGCAGAATCCGCTTATAGCAAGATCTCGGACGATTCGCCGCTGGCATTCACTCGCGATGGAATGGCGCGGTGGGTCGTTTTGACTGCCGCCCAAAACTTGAAACGATTGCATGAGGTCGTTAACGAGATTGGCAAAGACGAAGAAGGGGTCGAATATTATCAAATCCGTGCGTTACTGCAGTTGATTGACCACGACAGCGCTGATTTCGTTCTGGAATTCGCTAAACAAAACTTGGAAAAACTATCACGGACGTTTGTGAAATACGTTGAAGCCCAATGTTTGTACGCCAAGAGTCTCTGGCAAGAATCACTCGAGGCATACACCGAAGTTTGCCACCAATGGCCTTCGCTGGATTCAATTTGGAGTCAACTCGCCCAGGTTCAGCAGCAACTCGGGATGGCTGACGAAGCGAAGAAGAGCCTTCAAATTGCAATGGAAGTTGCTCCCGATCAAGGGCAACATCAAACGACGCATCTGTACGATCGGGAATCTGACATTCCGTTTGACGCGAGGCTGACAACGGCCAAGTCGTTGATCGAACAGTTTCCTGATTCGCCTTCGACGCGAATGACGTTAGCTCAAGTCATGATCCACAGTGAAAACGGCATTGAATATGAAAAAGCGCTACTCGACAGCATCAAATATTTCCCACGATCCGATTGGGCCTATGGCCGTCTCGCGAACTGGTATCTGGGTATGGGCCGAGAGGACAAGGCTCACGCCATCCTGAATGAAGCCCGGGATTTGATGGGCAAGGACGAGATGCCTTATTGGACTTTCGAGCTGA
>CAMYNE010000586.1:0-3321 GCA_947259675.1 uncultured Pirellulaceae bacterium | reverse complement strand
CAAAAAATACTACGAGCCAGAAGCTACAGAACCTGAACAGGAACAGTCCGCAATCGAGTCCGAGACGAAAGCGTCGGAATCTGAATCGCCTGAAACGTCGGCGAAATATCTGGAGCTGTGGGCAGAAGCGAGTAAAGACTTTGATTTGCCGCACGCCGAGTTCGAAGACTTGCCGGCGGTGAAGCAACTTGTGCATCTCGATTTCGATCTTCAATTGCTTTGGTGGCAGTCAGTGCGTGTTTTGTCCTTACGGGTCGCAAATTTGCTCAACGATCAGACCGTTCTTTTCAATCGAAAGAACGCGCATCGAGCCAACGCACTGAAGGCGTTGCTTCCGACAAACGTACCGGGAGTTGCCGAATGTTACGTGCTTGAGTTTTTGGAGGACTTTCAGTGTCAAAATCACCCGCATGATTGCCTGCAAGTTTTATTGGAATGGGTCGATCAACTTGCCACGAACCAGGACGATTACGCGCGGCTTTGCTTTCAACGAGCCTACTTGCTGGAACAACTTGGTCGGTTCAACGAATCGGAAGATCAACTCAAACGGATTGTCGAAATCCATCCGGCTCATTATGCGTCGTTTTATCGGCTGGGACAAATTTCGCTCAGTCGAGACGATGTTCTTCAGGCGCGGTCCTACTTTAGCCAGTGCCTTGCCGTTTCACCCGGAAACAACGGTTCTCTGGAGTCCTTGCTTGAGATCGCAGAATATTTGGAAGAAGACACATTGGATTTGCGTGTTCGACTTTGGCAACTGCAACCGTATAGTCACAGTTCCATTTACGATGTCGCTGCAGCATTTGTAAAAAAACTCGGTGCCGAAGCAGGACACAAGTTCATCGACGATCAACACTCGTATTTTGATGCAAGCCGTTTTCCGATAATGAAAGCGAGACTTTTGATTGCAACCGAACAGCACGACCAAGCACTCGCTATTGTGTCGGCAATGCCCAATGAGGGGCCTGATTATTCGGCCGATTGGATTCGAGTCGATTGTGCACTCGCTAACGAAGATTATCAGGCAGTTGTCGATCAAGTTGTAAAAATGCTTGAAGATGGCGCGAGCGTTGCGCGAGCTGGATTTGGTCCAAGCCAAGTCTTATTCAAAAAAGAAGCTGCTGGAAGGCAACCTCGTCCCGCTGTTGGCGTACATCGTCCTGGAAAACGAGATGTTACCCGATGAAGTCGCGATTGAGTTGCTTAATCAGGCGAAGCTCGAACACCGGGATGCGCTGGCAGATGTCCTGATCAACATGCTGGGAAGATGCGCCAGCCCGGAACAAAATGTAAATTTCATGCGGTTCTGTCGTGAGCGATTGCCGCACCTCAGAAGAATTCGGCGAATGCTTGCATATGATCTGCTTCGACTGAACCATGTCGACGATGCCATCGAAGTTGCCAATGAGTTAGTCAAAGAACAACCAGACAACCCGGAATATTTGGAGTGCGTTGCCTATTGTCTCCAAGAGCAAGAGCCTGTGAGTTCGATTTCATATTTTGAACAGGCCTACGAGTTGACTGGCAAGATCGAAACTCTGTCGGAATTAGCACGGAGTTATCAAATTCTAGGCAACGATCAGAAGGGAAAAGAACTCCATTGGAAAACCTTGGAGATCGATCCGCACAATTCTGTTTCCATGACGAATTTGCACTGGGAGTACAACGAAAGTTCGAGCGTACTAATGGACTTGATGATGAAAACGTTTGAAAACAACGTTTCAGATTTTAACGCCGAATACTTTTTGGTGACCGTTGTTGAATTGGCCACACTACATAACCGTACGTTGCCAGACATCTGGCTCAAGCACGCTTTGAATCGAGCGACGCACGTTCAGAAGAACGGCGGATTTATGGACGAAGGTCAAAAACTGGGAACGTTCATCGAAATTTGGCTCGACGAATGGAAGCAAGCCGAGGATCCAGACTATGGTCCACGAACCAAGGGTCCGAAAGAAGTCTGGATTCCCGAGAAACCGGTTGATTATGAGTATCCCTCGATTGCCGGTGAGAACGGCGAGGAGGCGCTGAGGATCGCACTCAGCATTGCCGGCCCGGTGCCCGGGCATTTTTCGGAGAAACGAGATTTCAATTCAGTTGAACAGTTCGTACAAACGGGCGAAGCCTACATGTCACGTCAACAATGGAAGGACGCAGAAAAGAACTTTCAAATGGCGATCGATAATTTTGATGACAGCGTGGCCCGCATAGAACGCCAGGTGGTCGTGAGAAGATGGCTGGACTCCAAAAAACAAGGATCTCTTCTGGATCGCATCAGCCAATATGTTCCGGTCACGGAAACCAATCTCGCGGTTTGGTCAGGAATGGGTGCGATTGTCGGTGTTGCTATAGTTGTTTATGCTGCGAAGTCATTACTCGGATTCTCCGTCGAATTTATGTTGGCCTGTTTCATCGCCCCTTGTTTGATAGTATTGCCTTCGACGTATTATTTCGTCCGCTTTTTCGAAAGCAAAAAACATCTCGACGAAATCGAACATCAACAAATGATCGACAAAGCAGTTCAATCGAATGAAATTCAAACCGCACAGCCCCGGGTCCAATCGGATTCTGAAATCGCCGTGTCCGACGGTGACGAATCTTTGTATAGTGAGCAAATTACGGTCGCCGATTCGAATGAGCAAGCCAAACCAGTTGTCGAAAACTTAGATCATTAGGCCAACCCATGGAAGACAAACCTGCCCGCGAGGATGTGGTGAACGCCTTTCGTTCTGACCGACTGTTGAAGTTGGGCTTGATTACCGTGATTGCTTCAACGTTATTTTTCGGATTTGGTGGAGGCCTGGTTGGATGGCTGCTCGGATTGCTGGCTCCCGACTATTATCGGGTCACCTTCGACTTGGGCCCAAACACGGACGCGACCCAGGTTGGGTTAGGACTTGGAGTCACTCAAGGAGCGTTTGCCGGCGTGATCGTCGGTTGCGTCGTTCTGCTTTCGACTGCCTGGTACAAGTCGCGAATTCAGAAAGCCGTTCTTAATCAATTCGAAGACGAATAAAAACATACGCGCAACCGCGCAGAAGTTTTGGTTAAGCGACGAAAACACGAACACGATGCTATATCGACGAGATTAGCGAAGTCAGATTATCATTAGCAGATCACTTCGCAACCATTGAGTCTATTGAGCCGTCACTTTGTCAAAGCAAACCGCGCCGTCCAAACTACTTCCAGAACCGATCCTTCCGTCGAGGAGTGTTTGGCGAGTTGCCTGGACGACCGGATGGCTGGCGGCAAAACAAAATCGGGTACCGGCGATCATCTTGTGGCTGTTCGGTGTTGCGATTATCACGGGTTACTTTTTCG
>CAMYNE010000585.1 GCA_947259675.1 uncultured Pirellulaceae bacterium | reverse complement strand
CGATCACCCTGATCTCATCGCCTTGAGAGCGGATTTCAATCTTAACGTCTTCATCGTTGGTTTTGAAAACCAGTTCACCGTGGTTGGTCGCGATACGAATGATTTGCGGTCCATACATGAATCCGCCCCAGCCGATCAAGCCAATCAGAATTGCAGCGGCGATCCATCGGCTCAAATAAGTTTTTCCTTTGGCACCTTTTTCAAGTGTCGAATGCCCCTTGATTTTGTTCTCCCACGCCTTGGCCGCGACAAAATGCCAATCGGATCTTGGCAAACTCAACGCGCGAACCACTTGGTTTGCTGTCTCCGGGCGATTGACGGGCTGTTTCTCAAGCAAGCACACAATCAGATCGGAAAAGTCTTCGCTAACGTGCGGGTTCAGCCCTTTGGGAGCGCTTGGGTTGTGGTGCTGGATCGCTTGCAGCGTCGCCAGGATGCCCGTCGAACCAAAAGGCAACTTGCCTGTGACGGCTCGATGCATCAAGCATCCAAGACTGAACAGATCGCTGCGTCCATCGAGTTCCAGCCCCCTGGTTTGTTCAGGGGACATGAAGTTCGGCGTTCCGGCCAACATTCCAGTGTTGGTCATTTGCGGGTCGTCATCGGCGATGCGAGCGAGCCCAAAGTCAAGAATGATGGCTTGTCCGTTTTCTTCGCTAAGCCAGATATTGGCGGGCTTGATATCTCGATGGATCAGGTTTTTTCGGTGTGCGGCTTCGAGCCCGGATGCAATTTGCCTGGCAATTTCGCGGACTTCGTTTTCGGGTAAGAACGTCACCTTCGCCAATCGATCTTCGAGTGTTTGACCGGGCAACCATTGCATCGCGATGAACGCCAACGAATCCTCGACGCCCACATGATAAATCGTGACCACGTTGGGATGATCGATCGAAGCCGCCGAGCGGGCTTCCGCCATAAAACGTTCTCGGGCGGCTTGGCCAAGTGAAGGTCTAAGGACTTTGAGGGCGACTTCCCGGTCAAGCTGTTCGTCAAGTGCACGAAAGACGACTCCTGTACTGCCGGCTCCAATCAAATCGAGAAGCCTGTAATGAGCGAGTTGCCCGAAGTCGCCTGGTTCATCTGTTGGATGCAGCAAACGGGTCACTTCCGCTGACCTGTCACGCAAAATGATATCGCACCGCGGCTCGAGGGTTTCGTGCTGCAATCGTTGAATCAGGCTGTGGACAAAAAGTTTATCGTTTTCGTCAATGGATGGGTCTTCTTTTGTCGCTTGCTCGGCCAATTCGTTAAGCGTGTCACTGGCGTTCAAGCCGCGGATGGTGTCTTCACATTGAACGCAATTGACGAAGTGGTCTTCATATTTGCTTAGCAAATCGTCAGGGAGTTTTCCCAACAAGTAATCGACCAAATCGTGTTTTTCAGGGCATCCAAGTAGCTCGACGGACATGATTGTCGCCTCTGCGAGTTTAAGTATTGAACCTGTGCATCAGAGACTATGCGCCTGTTGTGCCAACTTGGTGATGAATTCCAAAATAGTTCTCATTTCTTTTCATTGCCCGATAAATGTAAAGTAAAGACCAAGGTTTCTCGAAAAACGCTAGTCGCAATTCACCCTGCGCTCGCTATTCCAAAAGGCCATTCAATTCGTGCCTGAGCCTGGCCATGAGCCGCGTTTTTGCCGCATAAATTGTCCAAACACTAACGTCATTTTCGCGGGCAACGTCGGCGGCTGGACGTCCGGAAGCCATTAGTTGCTTGAGTGCCTGCCAGGTTTTTGGTGCAAAGTCGTCTTTCATCAGGTCCATGGCCGTGGCCACTAACTGCCTGGCGTAGTTAAGATCCCAAGTCGACTGCGCAAAGTCTTTGTCGGCGACATTTTCGATTGGGGACGTCGCCGCGTCGACGGTATTGATCTGCTTTCGACGGTGTAGTTGTCGATGCCGATTGAGTGTAATCGCTCGCAACCAACCGCGAAAACTTCGACTTGGATCATATTTCCAATCCGGAAGTTTTTGGAAAACAATAGTCAAAACATCCTGAACGATGTCGGCAGCGTCTTGTGATTGCAATCCCGTCTTGCGAGCCCAATAGAAAATGAGCGGCGTGTACAGCTCGACAAATCGCGACCAGGATTCTGAATTATTGGCCGTGCTTAATCGTTCCAACAAGCTTTCGGAGGTGGACGGCATAAGTTTGAGTGATTCAGGGAGAACGGGATTCCAGGTATTCATCGTACCCACAATTACGATCCTATTTCAATTAGTCCGTGTCACATGAAGCCAATTACGTTCGTTTTCACAGGATCTGTATTGTCTGACATTCGATATAGCTCGCTGGAATATCTTTGTTCCATTCTCGCCATGATAAATCGAGCCGGTTGACGGTTGCGGCCATCAAGACCCAAAATCAAGTTGGACTGAGACGAAGCGGTCAGGACTCATGATTTGATTTTGAGCTGCGCGATGATTCCCTGATGCCAAGTCCTCCACGTGTCGTGAAAGCGGGAGCACCTGATTGGAGACACCCGCGGGTGGCTTTTTTCATGCGCGGTTCAATTACTCATGCGTTTTCTATGTCCCTCAAAAAACGACCCTTTCTTGCGAAGCGGATCTGGCTCAACGCCCAAATCACCGCCCTTGACCGGTCTCAGACAGCCTGGCCGAAACGAGCGGTTTTTAAATCCCTGGCAAAACCAAGGTTTCTTGCGACCTCCTTGCCGACCGCATAGGCCGAAACTTGCGACGTGGG
>CAMYNE010000584.1 GCA_947259675.1 uncultured Pirellulaceae bacterium | reverse complement strand
CGGACCTCGCTGGCTCGACAAAGACGATTATCAATGACGAAGACGCGGGCCATTTTAGTGCCGACTGTTACGGAGGCAAAAACTTTCATTTTGGTATTCGCGAACATGCGATGGCAGCGATTGCAAATGGAATGTGCCTTTCCGGTATCAGGGCGTATTGTGCCACGTTTTTTGTGTTCACCGATTACATGCGACCATCGATGCGACTGAGCGGCTTGATGCACCTGGCGCCGATTTATGTATTGACTCACGATTCAATTGGACTTGGCGAAGACGGTCCGACGCACCAACCGGTCGAACATTTGGCGGCTTGCCGCGCGATTCCGCGGTTACAAGTTATGCGACCAGGTGACGCAAACGAAGTCAATATGGCCTATCGCTCGGCGTTGTCGTGCAATGACTTGCCCACCGCAATGGTGTTGACTCGGCAGAACGCTCCGACACTGGATCGTACTAAATATGCAAGCGCAGAAGGCGTCTTGAAGGGGGGCTACGTCTTGCTCGATTCCGAGGGCACTCCGGACGTGATTTTGATCGGTACCGGCAGCGAGTTGCAGCTGTGTTGCGAGGCAGCCGAAACTCTGGCCGGTAACGGAATCAAAGCGCGAATTGTCAGCCTGCCATGCTGGGAGCTGTTTGAGCAACAGCCAGAATCTTACCGTCATGAAGTACTGCCTCCGAAGCTGACCGCTCGTGTTGCGATCGAAGCGGGTGTCAAACAAGGTTGGGAACGTTATCTTGGCAGCGAAGGCGTATTCATCGGGATGGACGGCTTTGGAGCCTCAGCTCCTTTCGAAAAACTCTACGAGTATTTCGGAATTACTGCACATGCCGTTGTCGATGCTGCAACGAAACTTGTGAAGCAGTAGTTCGAAGATCGCGAAACTAGCGTCACCATTTTCCGGCCAGAATCTGGTCCCGTCTCGGTTTTGGCAGCTTTCGATTGCAAATTGCTCGACAAGGATAAACAAGCCGGTCAATCGCTGTTCGTGCCATTTGCGGCTGCAGTTCCGGAATAACCACATTTGCTCGTCGCCGGCCTACGACTTGTGAGAAATGCGGGTCAGCTGTCTCGCTCAATTCTTCCCACTCAAAATCAGTTGCGATTCGTTTCGCATCAATTATCAGGGTTGCGCTACCAATGACTCAGGAATTCCAAATCAAATACGGGTGAAACCTGAAGCAAAAACTGAAATTTTCGCATTGGCCGGATTCTGCCAATAGCGCAATCGCTACGTCTCAAAAGATTAATTCAATTATTCGAAAGTTTGAGGACTGCATAAAACAGTGGTGTATGTTTTTCGCAGAATGTAATCCCCCTCGAAATCTAGGTGGATCAACTGGTATTTGAACAATTGTGGGTTGAGAGAGCAAATGAGCACCGCACAGATAAAGACCGGGGTCAGTGAATTTGATCAACTAAAGCTTCGGATTCATCAAAAACTCATCGGAAAACTCGATCTAACGCGTGTTGGAGACATGGAAGGCGAGGTTCTTCGCCGCGAGATTCGAGTCGTAATTGAGCATTTATGTGATGGTGAAAACAACCTCCTGAACCGTTCCGAGCGGGACAGATTGGTTGAAGAAGTTCTCGATGAAACGTTTGGACTTGGTCCGTTGGAACTCCTTTTAAAGGATCCGACGATCAGCGATATCCTGATTAACGGACCCAAAAACGTCTACTGCGAAAAAGGCGGTAAGATGGAAAAGACCAACGTCGAATTTCGCGATAACGCTCACTTGCTCCAAATCATTGATCGAATCGTATCGAAGGTTGGACGTCGCGTTGACGAAACATGCCCAATGGTCGACGCTCGATTGGAAGACGGCTCTCGTGTCAACGCGATTATTCCGCCGTTGGCTTTGGATGGAGCCGCGATGTCAATTCGCCGTTTTGGTTCTAACCCTTTGAAGCTTGAAGATCTCTTAAACTTCAAGGCTTTCACGCCGGAAATGGTGATGTTGTTGGAAGGAGCGATGAAAGCTCGTTTGAACATCGTCATCTCAGGCGGTACCGGATCGGGTAAAACAACTTTGCTCAACACGCTTTCGAGTTTCATTTCAAATAAGGATCGTATTGTAACGATCGAAGACGCGGCCGAACTTCAACTCCAGCAGGATCACGTTGTCCGATTGGAAACGCGACCACCCAATATTGAAGGCAAGGGGGCAGTCTCGGCAACCGACCTGGTTAAAAACTGTTTGCGGATGCGTCCTGAGCGAATCATCATCGGCGAATGTCGGGGCCCTGAAGCCCTCGACATGTTGCAAGCGATGAACACAGGTCACGAAGGTTCATTGACAACAACTCACGCGAATACGCCTCGTGACTGCATCGCTCGCCTGGAAACGCTGATCATGATGTCCGGTTTCGAGTTGCCTGTAAAAGCGATGCGTACGCAGATTGCCTCGGCAGTCGACCTGGTCATTCAGGCAAACCGTCTTCAAGGCGGCCCGCGTAAAGTGACTCACGTTACGGAAATTTGCGGGATGGAGAACGATACGATTGTCATGCAAGACGTTTTCAAGTTCATTCAAGATGGCGTCGACGAGAACGGTCGAGCGATCGGTCGGTTTGTCTGCACTGGGGTTCGTCCAAAATGTATGGATCGTCTGGAAGCCTCCGGGATTAAGCTTCCTTCAAGTATCTTCCGTGAAAGAGTAATGATGGCCGACTAATTGGCCGCGCCGAACCTCTACGAAATACGTCC
>CAMYNE010000583.1 GCA_947259675.1 uncultured Pirellulaceae bacterium | reverse complement strand
CTGCATTTCTTCGTACTGCACCATCGGGTATCCCTCGGATTTCGGTCCTTACGAGTCTTTCCATCGACGAAACGTTTAAGCGACTCAAAGACCCCGAATTGATCAAAAAGCAGCTTGGGATTGACGTCTCGAAATTCTCCCGCCAAGGTGCCACGCTGGTACTGGAGTTTTTTTCAGACGACCTTGGCAAGTCCTGGAATCGCAAAGATCACTGGGGGATTTCCGATCGCGTTTACCAGAGAAACGGCCGCGAATATTATCTCGCCTTCATCAATCTCATCGGCCAGGTGCGGCGTATTGAAGCTGGACCCTATGAAGGACGCTTAGTACTCGGAGGTCCACTTCGAGGCGATTATCTGCCGTGCAAAGACCACCCGCACTTTCGGGATTACCCGTCCAGCAGCTCTTTGGTCTTCAGTGATGACGGGGGTGAATCGTGGAAATTCGGAGGAGTCATCAAAGACGAATCCGCGTTCGCTCACAACGAGGCATCCGCAGCTCCAGTTAGCGGTGGTCGCCAGATACTGCTTGCCCGCAGAAGCAACTCGAAGGGCGCGACGGGGAAGATGATGCACCTCAGCGACGACGGCGGCCAAACGTGGAAGGATGGATTTGTGACTGATGTCGGGGCCACACGCTGCCTGCAAGTCCTGGAAACTCATGGGGAACTCGTCCTCTGTTCGGCACCTGGAAAAACGAATCGAACTCAGGGGACGATTTATGTAAGTCGAAACAGCGGCAAAACCTGGAAAGCGAAAATCATCGAAGACGGCCCTTTCTCATACAGCACCGTGAACAAGGTCGGCGGCGACTATTTCATCTGTTGCTACAGTCGCGGCCACCACGGCGAACAAGGACTTGCGGCACGAATTTTCTCAACCGATTGGCTTGAATCTGAATAATTGATGGTCAAGTGGACCGAAAACAAAACTCCATGTATACATTTGCTCCTCAACTTGATCAGGCAAAAACTGTGAATAACTGTGCGATGCACCTCGACGATGTGCTTTCTCGCACAGCTTTTTTTCCGATCGCGGTCGCAACACAGCCCCAGTCGAGAAAAACGCGTAGTTTTTTGATACTCATCGCGATGATTACTTGGACATACGAGTTGCTTGCGTTTATTACCCGCTGCATCTTTAATAGAGCTCGAAACAGCGTCGCAGTTGTCAAACATGAAACCGAAATTTTCGAAGGGATGAAGATCGGGAACCAAATCGATGGCAAAACCTGAACCCAAAAAACGTCAACTCAAATACCAGAGCTTTGACGAAATGTTGGAAGATGTCGAGTCGCTGCAGCGTGACGGATACGTCAGTCACGGAAACTGGACGCTCGGTCAGGCGTGCGGGCACGTCGCCGATTGGATGCGGTTTCCTATGGACGGATTCCCCAAACCGCCGCTTCCCATGCGGGCTATTTTTTGGCTGATGAAAGTCACTGTGGCCCCGGGTATGAAACGCAAAATTCTGGCCGAGGGCTTCAAGGGTGGGATGCCCACCGCGCCGGTGACAGTTCCCGCCGCCGATTCGATCACCGATCAACACGGCGTCGATAAGCTCAAACAAACGGTCGACCGATTACACGGTTACCTCGAACCCAAATAGGGACGGATAAAAGTCACGCAGTGTACTCAACGTTGATGATTCGGCTGTCGACTTTGTTGGGAATTCCAAACCGTTTATCCGCCGCGGTGTAGTGGTTCACTTCAAAATCCGACGTCCTGGACGACAAGAGCTGCCGAAACCAGCATCGAATGGCACTCATCGAGCACCGTACGGATATTGACCAATTCTTTTCTTAGCGCTAAATGAGGCGCCAGCTGATAACCAGCCTTGCAACCATGTCGCAAAGCGGCAAGAAACGGTATCTTACTTCTTGATACGGCCAACTGTTGTTTACAATCGGCGATCCCCGTATCGTCATGTGTCTGATCGGTCGGCAAAAACGGTACATTTTTCTTAGGTCGGAGGATAATATGAAAGACTTCTCGATTAAGTTAGCACATCGAACCGGTGAGTTAGCGCGAGTGACAAATGCGCTTTCGCTGTACGGCGTAAATCTCAAGTCGGTTTCGGCGATGAGGTTGGACGATCAAGCGATGTTGCATCTCATTCCTGATAATGCCGAGTCAACGAGAAGCGCCCTTAATGCGGCCAATATTCCTTTCGACGAAACTGAAGCTGCCATCGTGCTGCTAGAAAATCGCGCTGGTGAACTGACTGGCGTGGCATCCAAGCTCTCAGAGGCCGGCATTAATTTGGAAGCCGCTTACGTGATCGGAGTGTCCGATGATCTGATCGAACTGGCAATCGTTTCTGATGATGCCAAGAAAGCCAAACGAGTGCTGGAGTGAAAGCCTCGGTTTAACCGCAATCTCGTTCAAAGATCGCGTTTGTGTCATCCTATCCGGGATTTCTCACGTAGGCCGGAACAAAGTCGCGAATGTGCTTTGGTGGTAAAATCCAAGCTCAAACGTGGCTCGTATTTGCCGTGCTTGATTGACTGATCATGGAGCATCTTTCTGACTCAGCCGCTTTAGGCGAAGCACCTGATAACCAAGCAGGATACCAGTCACGACCAGGCTCGCACCAAAAATGACTTGGTAGGACGGCGGTGTGACCTTTGGTTCCCTTTCCGGAAAAAATGTGACCAAAACGACGTAGCCGACGAGCGAAGTAATCGTCGTCATCGCGACCAGTTCGACACGCCGGAAAAAACCGGTCGTTATGATCAGCAACAGGTACAACGAAAGCAACGCTGCCCGGGGCGATTCGTTAGCGCAGAGGGCTGCCGTCAAAAACAACGGATTCATTGCTGCCCAAATCAGCGGAATGACGTTTTTAGTTTTTATTGCATTGTGAGTCTTCTGCAACAAGATTGCTACGACCGCCAACGCACCCAATATTCCCTGATTAAGCAACAAGACTCGGAAACTATCGTCGTTGCTTTGGCCAAAAACCCAATAATTAATGAGAATCATGGCCATTAATACGAAGATCGCCACCAGGTGAGCAGCCAACACGGGTTCGCGCAACGTCCATTTTCGCAGGCGGCGCGTTAAGTCGTTCTTTGCCCTAATCGGATCGCCTGCAAGAAACTGTTGTAAATCGGCGGCCAATTCAGCGGCGGTTGGATAGCGATCGGACGGCTCTTTTTCTAAACACTTCAGACAAATGGCCTCCAGGTCTTTGGAAACAGTGGCTACTATTTGGCGAGGACTAATGGGTTCCTCGTGCACAACTTGCATCAAGGTTTCCATCGCGTTGTTCCCGTCAAAAGGAGGTCGCCCCGTTATCAGTGCGTAAAGGATCGCCCCAAGTGAATAAATGTCAGCGGAAGCAGTGATTTGTTCGAGCTTGCCCGAGGCCTGCTCTGGTGGCATGAAGCAAGGTGTTCCCATCACCATGCCCGTTGCCGTGAGTGCGCTGTCTGCTTCAACACGCTTGGCGAGTCCAAAGTCAGTAATTCTTGGCTCGCCGTTTTTATCCAACAATACGTTACCCGGCTTCAGATCGCGATGAACGATGCCATGCTCGTGGGCAAACTGAGCGGCGGCGGCGATTTTTATGACATACTTCGCTGCCGCGCGCGGTGGCAGAGGTCCTTCTTTTTTGAGTTTTGCCGCCAGACTCTCGCCATCGACAAACCCCATCGAAAAAAAATGTTGGTTTTCGCAGGAACCGACATCAAAAACGGGCACGATTCCAGGGTGGTCTAAATTAGCGGCCGCCTGGGCTTCGCCGTAAAAACGTTGCACTTCATCTTCACTGGCAAATTGACCTGCCAGGATCATCTTAATCGCCACGATACGGTTCAGGCTTATTTGCCGAGCCTTGTACACCATACCCATGCCGCCGCAGGCAATCCTTTCGACAAGTTCGTAATCGCCGAAACGATGAGCCGACGGGGCAAACGCTTCGATGTTAACATTCGATTGATGGGCTGGCTTTGGTGGTTGGGTCGGGACCAGATCTGCGTTTCCGGTGGAGTCGTTTTTTAGTGGGATTCCCAGGTCGTCCGGTGGGTGCTCCAGGAAGTTTGTCGCTCTATCATAGGCTTGCAACAGCCCTTCGACTTGTTTGCGCAGATCGGGGGTGTCAGCGCAGGCATCGTCAAGAAAGTCTCGTCGTTGGTCGCCTGAGGCGATTGCCAGGGCGGCGTGAAAAATATCTTTGGCGCTCTTGTTCTCGTTCGACATGGACTTCTCACGCTGACGTCGGGACAGATTCTTGAACAGAGTGCGGCGCGAAATTTATTTGCAAATTGTGTTTTGAGAAATCAGGATTGTTGCGGA
>CAMYNE010000582.1 GCA_947259675.1 uncultured Pirellulaceae bacterium | reverse complement strand
ACAACATGACCGAATCTGCGAGCGATTCTACTAGTGCGTGTCGCACGGACGTATAGTGGTCGGGGCGCTCTGATCGCTGGGCGAAACCGACGAAAAGACGCCAAACTTAAACCAAACGCGCTCTAAAGATGAAGTTCGACGAGAGAGGCATAAAAAAAGCGAGCGTCAAATGACGCCCGCGGAAAAACCTGCTTCGTGGAATTACCATTCGACGGTTTCCCAACCGGCGTTAACCTTGCGAGGTTGGCTGGCTGTTCTGTTTTTCGCTGGAACTGGGGGCTGGTATTCGCCCGTAATTCGAATTGGGCCACTCTCTGATTCGGCCTGAGTGGTCGTGTAACTTGCCAATCGAACCGGAGTGTAGCTCCAACGTTTGCGAACGGGAGATTGAGCCGTCAAATCCTCGGGAGGCGTGTATCGCGGAGCCGAGTTCATCCAGCCTTCGTTCACCGATGAATCGACTGAAGGTTTGGAAACGGATCGAATGCCAGAATCACCTTGGATTCCCGCTCGCGTTTCCAACGGTCCTTCCACAAGTGGCCCTGACGTGGTCGTGTCTTCGGTATCAAATCGGTTGATGACCGGACGTTGCGATTTCTGAGGATTGAATGATGAATCAATGGCCGGAACGGTTTCCGCAGGAACCTGAAATCCACCATTGGTGTCAATCGTTCCGTTGCCGGGATTCGTATAGTAAGTGCCAGGAGGATCGGTGTTGTTTCCGGGTGTAATGAAACCCTGACTGGATCCAGGAGTGATCACCTGTGCCGTCGTCGGGCAAGTTGGACACGTGGACGTTGGAATTGCCGGGGTTGGGCAAGTCGACGTTGGACAAGTGTTGCAGGCACCCGTGGCGCAGTCGTTCGTGATCGTTGTAACTGGAACCGTATAGTTTTCTTGACGATATACGGGTCGATAAGTCGTGTAAGGTTCGCGCTTCATCTGCCAGGTGTAGGTCGTACACGGCCGCATGCAAGTTACCGTACAGCCGGTGCAGGGATCAGAGTTGGTTACCGGTTTGTATTGTGTAACGGGTACTCGGCTCCAGGCTGTTCGATAGGCCGTGCACGGAACGTAATTGACAACCGTGCGCGAGCAAACTTGATTGCACGTTTTCATGCACTGTCCTGGCTGAAGTCCGGCAACATTTGGGACTTGCAAGCTTGTATTGACAACTGGTGGCGTGGGGCAGGTCGAACAGTTTTGATTGACGCTGGCCAAGCGAGCGTTTTGCCGCGCTTCTCGACGGCATCTGATTCCTTTAAACCAGTCCATCAGCGGACCGGCTTGGGCGTCTTGAGGACACGCAGACAATGTGACTGCGACTGCCAAAGCGATAATTAATGATTTGGAACGTGACATCTTGGTAGACTCCAGAAGGGCGTCAGTCTCTTGTTTAGTTATTTTGATTGCGCACAGCGAAACGGATGCCCTCCTGGCCTCTGTAGTGCAACGTTCAAAAATAGATCAATATTGAGAATTGAAAAGTCGAAACCGCGAAATTATTATGCGAATCCGGCAATTCAAATCGGGTTTTAACGGCGAGCAAAAATGGCTGAAGTGAGGAGTTTAGGCCGATCGTCAATAATTGGCGAGAAATTCGCGAACGCGCGTTAAGCTGTTTCGGTTGTTACGAATAAACAGGTTCAACACGCATGCACGAATGTGCCTTCAACCAAGGCAATCCCATGCAGATATTTGCGCCACCATCTTTACGAACAAGTTGTTATGATGGTTCACGCGAATCTTATTCCGTTCCTATTACATGTCCAGTCGCTTGCTTGTTTCACAATTGCAGGACGACTGGTGGACAATTAAATCGCGAAAGTTTCTGGATGCATTTGCAAAGATACCGCTGCTCGTAATTTTCAGTGGGCCTCTGCGGCTAGCACAAGTCACTTTGTAGATCGTTGAGCGGCAATTCCAATTTGCTTTTTATTATAGACCGACCATTTATGTTTTTTGTTTTTGATGGCGTCGACGGCGCAGGGAAATCGACGCAGCTCCATCTATTTGTTGAGTGGTTACGAGATTTGGGGCACACCGTTGTCACCTGCAAAGATCCGGGCAGCACTGAATTGGGTGAGCAGCTTCGTGCTCTCCTGCTAGGCAAACACGAAACTCCGATACATATGCGGACTGAAAGGATGATGTTCACCACTGCGCGAACTCAATTAGTCCAGCAAATCGTGAAACCTTCATTGGCTACAGGTGAATTCGTCGTCTTGGATCGGTACATTCTTTCCACCGTGGTTTACCAGGGGCACGCCGGCGATCTTGATCCGGACGAGCTTTGGACCGTTAATCGAATTGCAACCGAAGGTCTACTGCCTGACAAAACTTTTATCCTGGATCTGCCTGTCGAAGTTGCGATGCCGCGTCTCGGCCAATCACTTGATCGAATGGAATCGAGAGGTGCCGAGTACATGCAACGAGTTCGAGATGGGTTCTTGTTTGAAGCCCGGCGCGACCCAGATAGCGTGGAGGTCGTGGACGCCAATCGGGAAATCAGTGTCGTTCAAAAAGAAATTCGCGAGAACGCCGAGAAATATATGGCGGGAAAGACCTCCGCTCGGTCGCGTTTTCTTTAGCAGAATCGAGCCTGGGGGTTTTTCGCGAACCGCCAATTGTGTTCAATGAGCGTGGTTAGTTGGACAGCGCCACTTTCTATGAGCGGCAAGGCGCTAGCCGCCGGTTTTTCTGCATCGAACCG
>CAMYNE010000581.1 GCA_947259675.1 uncultured Pirellulaceae bacterium | reverse complement strand
TTTTCAGCTTTGCGATCGTTGATGATCTTTTCTTGAACCATGACAGGTACCTTTCGATAGCGTTTAAGCTCCATCGAGAATGTTCCTTGTCCTTGCGTCATGCTGCGAAGATCGGTCATGTATCCGAAAGTTTCGCTAAGCGGAACTTCGCAGACGATAATCACTGAACCGTCGGGTTGAACATCAGTTGATTCCATGATTCCACGTCGGGATGTCAAATCGCCAACGATACCGCCTTGGAAATTCTCCGGCGATTCGATTTCAATTTTCATGACCGGTTCAAGGATGACTGGCGCGGTCTTGGGCATGTACTCACGGAACATGCCGCGGGCCGCCGTCTGGAACGCCATCTCAGAACTATCGACGTCGTGATACGCTCCGTCTTTCAAGTGACATTTCAAGCCAACCACCGGATATTCGGCCAGCGTGCCTTTTACAATCGCTGTCAAAAGCCCTTTGTTTACCGCTGGAATAAACTGCTTCGGAATACGACCGCTAACAATCGACTCTTCAAAATTGAAGGTTGATGTATCGCCTTCTTCTTCCGGTTCCCAAGGTTCCAACGTTCCTTTGATATGAGCGAACTGACCGGAACCTCCGGATTGCTTCTTGTGCTTGTAATCGAAGTCAACCGGTCGAGTCGGAGTTTCGCGATAGCTGACTTTCGGGGCACCGACTTCAACTTCGAGATTGTACTCGCGTCGAATGCGTTCGATGTAAACCTCAAGGTGAAGTTCACCCATTCCAGCCATAATCGTCTCACCCGTCTCTTCGTCGGTCGAAACCTTGAATGTTGGATCTTCCCTGCGGAATCGCTGCAACGCTTTACCGAGCTTTTCAGCATTGGATCGTTCTGCAGGGGCAACCGCGACTTTGATGACTGCATCGGGCACGTACATGTTCTCAAGCGAACACATTTTCGGCGTTTGCGCGTAGGTGTCACCGGAAGCACAATTGACGCCCATCACCGCCACGATATCACCTGCACCCGCTTCATCGAGTTCTTCACGCTTGTCCGAATGCATCCGCAGAATTCGGCTGAAACGGTCTTTTTTGCCGGTCCGCTGGTTGATGTACATCTGCCCTTTTTTGATCTTGCCCTGGTAGATCCGCATGTAAGTCAATTGACCAAATGCTTCTTCCACGATTTTGAATCCCATTCCCACGAACGGCAGATCGTTTTTGGGCTCAAGTGGATAATCTTTCGAT
Source organism: uncultured Pirellulaceae bacterium (assembly GCA_947259675.1). Lineage (GTDB taxonomy): Bacteria > Planctomycetota > Planctomycetia > Pirellulales > Pirellulaceae > Mariniblastus. Next base: position 1,509 of record CAMYNE010000581.1, on the reverse strand, counting down.
TGATCTTCCCAATCCTTGGCCTTGATTTCGCGATCCTGAGGCGAAGGCAAATACGCACAAATAGCGTCGAGCAAAGGCTGAACGCCTTTGTTCTTGAATGCGGTTCCCATGTAAACCGGTGTGATCTCTTGTAGGTGAATCGCCGATTTCATGACTTTGTTCAGGAGCCTGGCCGGAACTTCTTCGTTGCTCAAAAGCAGTTCCATGAGCTCGTCGCTGAACATGGAATAGGCTTCTAGCATTTCCTGGCGAGCTGTTTGGGCGTCCTCGAGTTGAGCTTCGGGAATGTCCTCTTCGCGGACGATTTCGCCTTTGTCGCCGTCAAAGTAAAGTGCTTTCATCTTTAACAGATCAATGATGCCTTTGAAAGTTTCGCCGGCACCAATCGGCAGTTGCATCATTACGGCATTGGCGCCAAGTTTGTTACGAACTTGCCCCACGACTTTGTACGGATCGGCGCCGGTGCGGTCCATCTTGTTAATGAACGCAATCCGGGGAATGTGATAACGCTTCATTTGACGATCTACGGTTAACGATTGAGCCTGAACGCCTCCGACGGCGCATAAAACCAGAACCGCACCATCGAGCACACGTAGCGAACGTTCAACTTCAACTGTGAAGTCCACGTGGCCCGGCGTATCGATCAGGTTGATGGTATGATCGCCCCAAGAAACGGTTGTCGCTGCACTGGTGATCGTAATGCCCCGCTCTTTCTCGAGCTCCATGTGATCCATGGTCGCACCGTCACCGCCACCATGCACCTCTTCCATTTTGTGGATTCGGCCAGTGAAAAATAAGATACGCTCGCTCAGCGTTGTTTTACCGGAGTCGATATGAGCAGAAATTCCAATGTTCCGCAGTTTCTTAAGGTTCATCTAAGCACCGTCAAAATTGACAATCGTTGATCGTCTTCGTGGTTAATAACAGTTGTCAGGATGCACGTTCCCGACAGTAATTCTTCGTTTGTTGGATTTGATTGTTTCGTCGCAAAAAATAATGCTTCAAAACCGGCAATCCAAATGATAGTGCGGCCAAGACTTCGTCAGGTTCACATCTGTATCAATGAAGACTTCCATCGAGTTAGCTTGGGTTCGAGTCGATCAAGCCACTTCGACACCGGCCGTACCGCATGGAAGATTAGAGCGAAGCCCTAATCTTAGTTGATTAAGCCAAAGACGGAAGGGCATTTTCGACACCGAAGCCAGATGAAATCACGGCAATCTTGTCTATTTTTCGACCCTTGGACACCGATAGCTTGAACTCAAGCAAGGATCGCGGTAGTGAGCTAGCGATCAAGGCGCAATTCCGAAGGAATCAACGGTTTTTGTCGATCGACCCAGTTTTGGTCCCGCACAAAAGCGGAGGCGATTTTTGCAGTAAGCGCCTATTGAGGGATCATAATTCTCGCTATCAACCAAATGTGAATTCGTTTTAGACGATGCTGTCCCGGACTCGTGTCAGCCTGGGACAGGCTGACCAACAGTAGACGAGCCTGTTCCAGACTCGTGT
>CAMYNE010000580.1 GCA_947259675.1 uncultured Pirellulaceae bacterium | reverse complement strand
GGGTACTTCGCGCCAAAACTCATCGTCCAAAGAAGTTGAAACGATCTTGCCGCTTCGCAACTCAACCCGAAATTCGTCTTGCGTTTTCGAAGACCGCCATATTTTTTCGATGTCACCCAAATCGACCGATTGGTCTCCCAACTTGATCGGCTGCAGAGGCAAGGAACCATCGGTCCTTTTGTCACCGTAATCAGCCTGAAACGCGATTTCTCTCACATCGCTCTCGACGACAAGACTGAGTGTCGAGCTGAATTTGTTGCGCGATATTTTTTCAAAATTGATTTCCTGTGAACTTCGACTGCGTCGACCATAAATCGAGCCTTGGATTGAGAACTCCCGTTCATCGTCGGGGAATCTGGGTTGGACCTCGACGTTGATCGTTATTTTTTTCGTCAGGTCCACGGCATGGACAAAACCCGGCGCCTCCAAGACGATTCTGGGCAGTTTCCACAAGCGGTCGAAGAAGCGGTTGATCGGTACAATCTGATTCTTGTTACCGAAATCTCTGAAAACGACCCCAATTACCTCGCCATTCGAAGTCAATACGGCTCCACCATCCATCAACTTGTTAGTATCAAGCCGTTCAATTTTTATTTGCAGACCATCTTTCTCGGTGTTCGTGAACTTGGCCGTTTTCACAAAAAACGTCAGTCCGAGCGGATCTGTTGGATCAGGGCCGGTGCGCATTTTGGTGGGCTCAGGATAGGCAGTCACGATGACCTCTGAAGAGTCCGCGATTTTGTTCGTATCGCCCAATTTCAATGGAGTGAACTCGTCGTCAAAACCATCCGGTAGTTGGTCCGCCGAAATCAATGCCAATCCACAATCGGGATCGGTCGCTTCTAGCACTCCGGTCAACCTAATAGCAGATTCAGTACCCGAGCCGATTATCAAGTTGATCGGTTGTCCCGGATCGACACCCGACAGAGCGCGGCGTGTCGAGACAAATTGCCCGTGCCCGATGTAAAATGCTCCGCAAAAATGACCTTTTCCGCTGAACGCGACCGCCGAAGCCAGCTTCACACGTCGAATCAGTTTAGCTCGATCGAGAGAGTCGATAGGCTCGGAGCCTTCTTGAAGGGCAAGAGAAATTCCACATGACATGACGTGGGTGATGACGACAGCAATCAAGCAGATCAATTTGGGAAAAATTCGTTTGTTCATTTGCCGTACCAAAGACGATTTTTCGCTTAACAATATAGGTTGGTCGTTCTCGTTGAACGAACGGATTTTGGTGAATTTACATGGCCAATCAGGTAACGATTCGCCGGGCTGCGCTGCGATTGCAGCCCAAAACAGGAACTCGGAAAATTCTTGGAAATTCTGGTGATTGGCCCTTGAGCAACGAGCCGATAGGCTTATACTCGTCGGCTCGCTACTGAATACAGCATGGAAGTAGCCAAGGGTGTTTTGGTCGGATGGGCCAAATGAAGATGCCCAGATTTGGCCTTTCTTTGAATCGCGAGCTATTTCGGGAATGACGGTTGACGGAAGTTCCTGATAGCTGTAAAATTTGCGGTTCCCCACAGCGATGTAGATTGGCGGCGGTTCGCCTTGAGGGAGTAATTTGTTGGAGTAGTCTGAGGACTTTCTGCGAACCTTTTTCAGGACGAACCGCTCTCAATCTTGGGAGGTTGTCGGCGTGAATCGGCAGCATTTGATCTTTGACAATTTAGTGTGAATAGATGGCATCTTATGATGGCTGTTGAGAGTTGTTCGATTGCGACGCAAGTCGCGGGACTCGATCAATTTGAGGTCATCGTATATGTAACCACTCTTAAGTAGCGTCATGCGACCGAGGAAGGTCGGGCTTGCCCGATTGGAATTGGCCGTATGTCAAAAGATTTAATTAAAGCGATATCGTTATAAATGGATCTGTAGCAAGATTGAATTGACGGTTCCTTTGTGACGGATGGGTGACTCGACGTGGGCTGGCTTTCCTGCCTCCTGCCGACTGGCACCTGTTTTCTGTCACGAGAGGGCTGGATATTTGTGGTCAAGCTACTAAGGGCGTATGGGGGATGTCTTGGCATTAGAAGGCGATGAAGGGCGTGGAAGTCTGCGAAAAGCTTGGGGGAGTTGACAAACAAACATTGATCCCAGGGTACCTGAACTAGCTCGTACTGAATACATAGGTACGGGGCAGCCAACCGTGTGAACTGAAACATCTAAGTAACACGAGGAAAAGAAAGAAAAATCGATTCCGTTAGTAGCGGCGAGCGAAAGCGGAGCAGCCCAAACCATGGGGGTTTCCCCTGTGGGGTTGTAGGGCTTTGCACATGAGAGTTAGAAAGTTTTTGCTAGAAGAACGACTTGGAATGGTCGACCACAGAGGGTGACAGTCCCGTATTCGAAAGTTAAAAACCTCTCGCGAAGTTCCTGAGTAGGACCAGTCACGTGAAACCTGGTCTGAATCTGCGGGGCCCATCCCGTAAGGCTAAATACTCTCTAATGACCGATAGTGAACTCAGTAGCGTGAGTGAAAGATGAAAAGTACCCCGTCTAGGGGAGTTAAATAGAATCTGAAACCATACGCTTACAAGCGGTCGGAGCACTATGATTCGTTCAGTGTGACGGCGTGCCTTTTGCATAATGATCCGGCGAGTTGTCGTATGTGGCTTGGTTAAGGCCTTTCGGGCTGGAGCCATAGGGAAACCGAGTGTTAATAGCGCGACCATTGTCATATGCGGCAGACGCGAAACCTGGTGATCTACCCATG
>CAMYNE010000579.1 GCA_947259675.1 uncultured Pirellulaceae bacterium | reverse complement strand
GAATGGTAGCTCGCCATCTTGATCGAATGTTGCGAAAAAGGTGAAAGGATTCCCGGCCTGGTCAATCGTCCGCGTGTCAAAAAGAAAAAGTAGTTTGACCGCTGGGCCATCAGCCCGTGCGAAATTTGGCTCATCGAATCGTAATGGACTTGCAGTTAAACGAGCGAGTCATTTCGATCCTCAATTTCCCGACGATTGACTGGCAAAGAATGATTGTCCGTTACCAACCAACCGAGTTGGATCGCGTTCGAGCTGTTCGTGGCTCATCAATGGATGCTTGATCGAAAACTGATTGTCTTCCAGAAACTGCTGTTCGATAAACGATTGAAACACATTCATACCTGGCATCGAGTTTCGCGAACCACTCCCGCCATTTGCAGACCTTCTCTCACTGCGATTGGGGCCATTGCCATTGACCATTCGCATGATCCTGTCCATGTTCGACAGGGAATTGATATCTGATGGTTGGAATCCTTCGTTGCGAAGACGATCACGATGTCTGTCGGCAACCAACTGAGCCAAATCGGTTTCCGGGCTTTTCTGCATCTCGCCAAACAGATCTAACGAAAACTGGGCTTCCTTAAACAGGTCTTCCGACGAAAGAAAACCCGTCGCCACATGGAAGATCTCGCCGGCTGGTGTCATGAATATCGTCTGCACGTTTTGTTTTCCATTGCCTCGGATACAGGAACCCGCGGGATCGGAGGGACGGTGTTGGATCGACTGTCCGGCCGTCGGGTCCCCCTCAGTGTTGTTGAATGTGTTGACGAAGTTCTGGTTGAGCATGTTTTGCAAGTTACGATCGGAGAACGTCACGGTCCTCATTCGATGACCCGCACTTCACATAAATCCATTAAGGTCACCCAAAACTCGCAACCACATCACGGGTCGATCATCTTCTGGCGATTCTTTCCCGGTCGCGTTTTTGAGCGCTGCTTCCATTCCCGGAGTCCAGTTGATTCCAAAAGCCTTGACGACCTTTGACGACTTGCTTCGATTCGAGCGGTTGCGCTTTTTCGCGGTTGGTTCAGCGCGCTCTTCTTCGACCGGTGTGAATTTCTCGGGTCGATCGCGCTTAACTTTCGTAACGTATCGTTGATCACCGCGACTGAGCTGTTTCAAGCTGAGTTGAAGCGTTTCCCCGTTTTGAAGTTGAAGCACAACCAATTTTGTTTTTGGATCGTACGATTGAAAAGTCGCATCGACCGTTTCACTCTTATCGCGACTGGTCCATTGCCGCATTTGTTCCTGGGCGATCGATTCGGTCGAAACCAATGCTGCCAGGATTAGATTCAAAACAATAGTAACTAGCGTCGGCCTCATGACTGCTCCTTATAAAGATCGCTTGGATCATCGGTTCATTCGTTTTCGCACCGATTGGAAAACTTCAGGCGAACTAAACTTCAACGGACGGCCATTCAGGTTGATTTCCCCGCGAAACTCATTTGCCCCAACCCCTTGCGAGGGCACATTGGGGAGACCCTGAATCAAAGACCCGTTCAACAACTGCTGTCTAGCTTTTTCGTATTCTTCGCGGGAGTTGAATTGCCGCTGGACACCGTTGATGGATAGACTGCCTTGGAAGTTAGTCGAACCATTTCCAAAAGCGTCACGCAATTTTTGATTCGGATTAGGAAGATTTTGGGTTCCCAGGAATTTTTCCACCAACTCTTGAAACTGCTGGCCGTCAGCGTCGCCTGCCAACGCTTTCATTTCTCCAACAAGTTGAGCCCAGTTGTTGGCGAATTCCTCATTCCCACCAACGGTTTTTGGCTGTTCGTCGACTCGAGCCAGAACGTTGGCGAATACGACAGGCGAATTGAGAAGCAGTGAATCTGGGCCTGTCCCAATTTGGCCCATGAATTCATTTTTGCCACGCGCGATGGTCACACTTTCGATCTTGGGCCGGTCATTCAGGGGCCGAACGACGGTTTGAGCTAGTCCATTCCTGGAAAGCTCAATGCCTGTTTGATTGGAATCAGTTTGCGGATGGACAAGGCTGATCCTGCCTCGAGTCACCAACGCTTCGGTACCCAACGATGGATCGACGATCAGTTGCACACGCGTATTGGCCGGATTCTGGAACACCGCATCTTGGGTTGCAATTTCAAACTCGCTTATCGTTCGTGGGATTTCCGTGATGAAATTTCCGTGACTCAAGACCACGGAATTGTTGTTTTTGATTTCGAGCTCAGCTGGCGCAAGCAGTCGAATCAGGACTCCATTGTCAAAATTGATGTTCGCGCTGCCATCTAAGAGTTGTAATTTTCGCGATCCAATACGATCGGATGGTAGCTCACCGTTCCAACGCGTTTCTTCGCCGTTGTCGACTGTGGCAATGAACTGTTCCGCGTGCTGGGTCGTTTCTTTAGTTGGAAGCGTGATTGATTTGACAGGTGGGATTTTAGGGACAACGTCGTTGTCGACGGGCATTTCAACCTCGTCCTCCAGATCGTATTTATTCGTGGCTAATAGATCGTTTTCGTTCGAAACCAGGTCGTCCGACGGTTCACTTTCGGTCGGAACTTCAATATCGTCACCGATCTCAATGCGTGTGATCGGTGACTCTAGCGATTCTTCTGACGAAGGCGACCGTGCGGAACCGGATTCCGGGGATTGAGATTTTGTGGTCTTGGAATTAGTTGCGATGTCATTTGGAGCGGCATCGTTTGCCATGTTCAGGTACGCCAATGCGCCCAAAAAGATCAGGACGGAAGTCGCCACC
>CAMYNE010000578.1 GCA_947259675.1 uncultured Pirellulaceae bacterium | reverse complement strand
CCCGTATCTTCGTCAAAGTTGTTGCCGCCTGTGTTTAGATTGCGGGCGAAACGTGGGAAGTTACTGCTGGAAACTTCGATCCGAATCCGATGCCCTTTCGCAAAGTAATTACTCGTCGACATGGGTGATATATTTAGCTTGTAGACTTTGTCTTTTTCCATCAACGCTTCTTTGTCGTAGCCGTCGCGGTAGCGAACTCTCTGAATTGTCTCATCCAGGTTGTAGGCTGCGCCATCAGGATAAACATCAATGAGCTTGATGGTGAAGTCTGTATCCTTGGCATCTGACGATACGAACAAAACCGCTTCGATAAACCCGCTGACTTCGACGCCTTCGCTCAAGGGCTCGGTTGAGTAAACCAAAATATCCTCGCGAAGTTCCATCGTTCGCTGATCGAAAGATCCCGCCTCGATCGCTCCTCCGGTGCAACACACGTTACCACCGAGACTGGGAACCGGATTCATCGGATCATACTCGAACGAATCAGACAAAGCCTGGTTGCCTGGCAATTCGAACGAAAGTGTCCCATCGCCGTTGAGCGTGTTGGCATGGCCTTCGCTTGAAAGGTACATCGGGGTCAGTTTCGTATCGGCAGGCGGCCAGACTTCCGAACTCTGCCATTGGTTTTTACCCATCGTGTAATATCGAACACGTGGCATCTCGACCGGAGCCTTGTCTTGTTTGAGCTTCGCGTCAAACCAGCCATAAATCAAGTCGTCGTAGTTGAGTCGGGCATCGCCGACATTCAGATCGCCGACCATGGTCTGTTCCCGGGATCGAGTGAACCCGCAATGTGTGTTGGGCGAAATGATCAAGTATTGGTTGTCTCGAACTTCCTGGTCAGCGCCATTTTCGCGTACGTGATTAAACAAAGCGATGTTGGGACTACTGGCGACGTCGAACCATGAGACGAACCAAAAACTGGGTACGCCGAACGGCATGTTGTCGTGATATAGGCCGCCTTGAAACCATTTTGGGTCGTTCGGTTTGCGGCGAATCATGTCTTCGAAAATGCCAATCGGTCCGTTGACGTTTTTCATAATGTCTTGAATCGGCAGGTGCTTGTTGGCTTCGACCCAGTCAACCCGTGGCCGCTCGGGAGCCAAATCAAAGTAGCGCGAGTTGCGAATCAATTCCTCCTGAGTCGCATCCGGTGGAAAAGTCGGGCGGACGCGGTCGTTCTGAACTCCGTACAACCACGAGAAGAACAACATCTGTTCGGCACCGCCCCGGTACCAATTGCCTTGTTCGTTAAACGGTCCGACACGACCCACCCCCGCCCCAAAACCTTGTGGGATCATCGCAGTATGAGCCGGGTGATCCAGAGCCGCGACTGCCATCTGCCATTCTGCGGTTGATGAACATCCAATGGTTCCGATGCGACCGTTACACCAAGGCTGCTCGGCCATCCAGGTAAACGCATCGTAACCATCGGTTGTCGGTGTCCCGAGAATATCCCACTTGCCTTCGGAAAAATAACGCCCTCGTTCGTTCTGAACGACATAGGCGTAACCGCGCTTAACGGCGTCCAACGCGCGACGATAACTTCGAGTCGACTCTTCGCCATCGCGCCAATTGTTAAAGTTGTAAGGCGTTTTGGAAAAGATAATTGGAACGGGGCTCTCAGTTTTGGGACGGTAAATGTCCGTGCAGAGTCGAACTCCGTCTCGCATCGGCATCATGATTTTTTGATCGATGACAGCGATTTCTTCCAGGTCATCTTTAAAGTTGATCGAAGTTGCTTGTTGAGCGAGCGAAGCCGAACAGGCGACGATCGAAATGAGCAAGATGGTCAGCGTGTTTCGGATTGACGTTTTCATTTCCGCAAAGCACCTGTTTGAGATCGAATCGGAAGGCTGAACGAATTTGATTTTCGCAGAATGGACAAGCGAAAACAATCTGACCGCCTAGTTGGACAGCGCCAGATTCGGTCTCTCGCACGGAAAAACACGATGTTTCACGCAGCTGTGAGCGGCAAGGCGCTAGCCGCCGGTTCGATATGACCCGCTGTTGGTTTCCGTGTGTTCCGTTACTTCCGTGGTCAACATCCGCTTGCAAATTACTAACCACGGAAACGCACAGAATAAACGGAAAAAAATGCAATTAGTGGAAGGACCAACTTAAACCGTGGTTTACGCTTTAGGAGAGAGGCCGAAACGAGCTAATTCGCACAGTGGGTTGATCCGATAAACGAGGCTATACGTCCAACAAAGCCGGCCACTCTCTACGGGTGAAACTTTGTTATATTCGACGGGGTAACTACACTGGAGATTCTTGTCCCTGCAGTTTCACCCCGAATCGCGAGCACACAAATGAAGACTTCTATTTCACTGCTGACTATTCTGGTGAGTCTGTGTTTGGGCCAGTTGCCAGTCCAAGCCGACGAATTGCCGTTTCAGCACAAGGTCGATGTCTATCGTAGCGCTGACGGTGAAGTCGTGGCATTCACGGTCCGGTTGGAACAGGCATTTCTGGCCGAGGAATTTGAGAAGAGTAATTTTCTGCGACTGCGTTCCGACGACGAACGGGCCTACTTGATCTATCCGCAACAAACCAAGTTTCAGCAAAAGCACGCCGAGTTTTTTGGCAGGCTCCGAGGCGAAGGCACTGTCAAACTACGACTTTCGTACGACACTGTTTTGGAAAACCTGGATGGGACGCGTCGTGTTGAGGCCAAGGAAGGAACCATCGAAGTCGAAATCCCCAAACCGGAAAACGAAGATCAGG
>CAMYNE010000577.1:1334-4073 GCA_947259675.1 uncultured Pirellulaceae bacterium | reverse complement strand
TTCCTCCAGCTGTGCCGAAAATTTGCCGCTCCGATTCCCATTAAAAAAATAGGTAACGTGGCCATACTTTTGTGTTTCGCTGACAGCCAACTGACGAACGCCACTGACTGCCAGGTATTCGCCCATCACGTCCTCAATCTCGGGCGGAGACACAAGGTAAGTCTTCGGAATCTGCAAATCGGAATCGTATTGCATGATGCCAGCGAATTTCACATCCGGAATCGGTCCGCGATCAAACGTATCCAGATCGGGTTCGTCAAACGCTCGACTGATTTCGATCGCTCGGTCGCCGCGAAAGTTAAAAAGGATCACGCTATCGCCATCAACGATCGGCCCGATTGGACGACCGTCACGGGTGATCACAAATTCCTTCAAGTCCTGATCGATCACGCGGGGCGTTTCGGCACGCAAGGTTTCGATGGCTTCTTTGGCGGACGCGAACGGTCGCCCGATTCCGTTGACATGAGTGTTCCAGCCTCGCTTGACCATCGGCCAATCCGCGTTGTATCGATCCATGGTGATGTACAGCCGCCCGCCGCCCGATGCGATGCAATAGTCAAAATCACCTTCGCCGTTGATGGATTCCAGGTGATTTTCAAGCTGCTCGATGAATTGAAGTGCCGATGTCGGCGGCACATCTCGACCGTCAAGAAGCGTATGAACTCGAACCTTCTTGACACCGTCCAGTTTGGCTCGTGTCAGCATTGCCAGCAAGATGTCGATATGGGAGTGAACGTTGCCATCGGAAAGCAGACCAATAAAATGAAGAGCGGATTCTTCACCGAGAGACTGCGAAAGCGATTTCCAGACATCTCCCTCGAACATCGCTCCGGATTCGACTGATCTTTTCACCAGCAACGCGCCTTGATCGAATACGCGACCCGAGCCAATCGCATTGTGGCCGACTTCGCTGTTTCCCATATCTCCGTCAGATGGCATCCCGACGGCGACGCCATGCGCCTTGAGTTGAGTGACGATTGAGTTTGCTTTGAGCCAATCGAGATTCGGTTTCGTTGCCTTGGCAACCATATCGCCAGCGTCCCCGTGACCAATCCCAACGCCATCCATAATGACGAGCACAACGGGTCCTTCTGGGCCGGCAAAATTCGCATGTTTATTTAGTGGTTTCATAGTGTTTAACAGCGTATCACTTTGACACAGATCATGCCACGTTGTGTCCGCCTTCAAATTTGAGACAATTGATCTCAAACGATTTATCAGGATGCGCTCATGCCCAAGATTCGACCCATCACATTTGATCCAAGCGGTTGCTTCATCGATAAAAATGGAATCACCCAGGAACAGGTCAGTCAACTTGCTTCACGAATGGAAGAAATTCGCGATGAGGTACTGAAGACCGACCTGAAACTTTATGCTTCGGGCGATATTCCAGCCGAAAAGATTCCTCTCGATGCCGGATTTCTGGAAATGCCCGAGCGTTTGCTGGACGCGTATCAAACCGATCGGGCCGCCAGCGAACTCGGACAGATCCTGGAAACGGCCTCTCGATTGCAGCAAGAAGTTGATCGAGTCGTCGTACTGGGGATTGGCGGTTCCTACATGGGTGCCCGTGCGCTGATGGAAACCTGCTGTCAGCCGTATTTCAACGAGCTCACGAGGGCTCAGCGTGGCGGTCGACCTCGGATGTACTTTGAAGGCAACAATGTCGATAACGATTGGACGCAGGGCTTGTTAAATCTGCTCGCATCGGACAAGAATCAGCCTTGGTCTATAATCGTAATCTCGAAGAGCGGCGGAACGCTCGAGACCGCAGTCAACTTTCGACGATTTCTGGACGAACTCAAGGGTGAAGTCGGAACAGAACGACTGGGCGATTTGGTCGTTCCAGTCACAGGCGAAACCGGTAAACTGGCCTCGCTGGCCGATACGATTGGTTGCCAGAGCCGTTTTCTGGTTCCTCCCGGTGTTGGCGGCCGGTTTTCGGTGTTTTCGGCGGTCGGTTTGTTGCCTGCGGCAATGCTTGGTATCGACGTGGTGACGCTTCTGGAAAGTGCGGCCGCAATGAACGATCATTTTCGCAACGCAGCACCCGGTGACAACGTCGTTCTGGATTACGTTGCCGTCAATTATCTGCTGGAAAAGGAAAGAGGATCCCACACGCGCGTCCTCTCGGCATGGAGCAAATCGCTGGAATCCGTTGGGCTGTGGTACGATCAATTGCTCGCAGAAAGCCTCGGTAAACACGAACTCGGCGCGTTGCCTTTGACGGTTGTTAACACACGCGATCTTCACTCGCGAGCGCAACAGCACCAGGAAGGCCGCCGAGACAAAGTGATGAATAATTTGATCGTCGATTCGTGGCGCACCGACCCAATTGCAGTTGGAACGAGTGAGTGGAATCAGGACGAGCTGAATGAAATCAGCGATCGAACGATTCCTGATATCATGTCGGCAGCCATTCGCGGTACAAATCTGGCGTACAAAGAAGATTTCAGGCCTACGACGAACATCCATCTCCCGGCAGCCGACGAAACCGCACTTGGACAGCTCTTTCAAATGTTCATGTTGGCAACCGTCGTTGAAGGCAGACTATTGGGTATTAATCCTTACGGACAGCCGGGGGTTGAAAAGTACAAAAAAAACATGAACCAGTTATTGCGCGAACCCGTAACGACTTAGCAGCAAAGAGAGAAACATGGCAATTAAATTAACCTGGTTTGGTCACGGTTGCTGGTTGATCGAAACGGCCGAACACAAACTTTTGCTTGATCCGTTCCT
>CAMYNE010000577.1:0-1295 GCA_947259675.1 uncultured Pirellulaceae bacterium | reverse complement strand
CGTTGCGGACGTGGAAACGATCGCAAAAGCATCAGACGCCTTAGTCATTGCGATTTTTGAAGTCGCCCAATGGTTTGGAATCAAAGGACTCGGCAACACTTTGGGAATGAACATTGGTGGCTCAACAAAGCAGCCGTTCGGCAAATTGACCATGACTCAAGCACTTCATTCTTCGTCGTTGCCCGATGGAAGTTACGGGGGGGAGCCAGCCGGATTTGTTCTTGAAGCCGAGGGGAAACGAATTTACTTCGCCTGCGACACCGGACTTTTTTCGGACATGCAGTTGATTGGAAAATCGGGTCTGGACTTGGCGGTGCTTCCGATCGGCGACCTGTTCACGATGGGCCCTCACGACAGTTTGGCTGCGACGAAACTATTGAAGCCAAAACAGGTTCTCCCAGCTCACTACAACACATGGCCCCCGATTGAACAGGATGCAGCCGAATGGGCGAACCTGATTCGCGGAGGAAGTGACGCCGAACCTATCGTGCTCAATCCGGGTGCGACCCATCAGCTATGATTGAAGCGCAAGACATTTATCGGGGCAATGCAACAATAAGGATTTTTGAGATGATTCCAAATCGCCCCGCGATCTACATTCGATTTTCATTTTTTTTGATGGCTCTCGCCATTTTGCTGATAGCGAATGTGGCGCGTGCCAAGGCACAAGATTCCCAGCCGACGTGGAAACTCCAAAAGGATGACGCGTTCGACGTGACGCTGATGCAGTCGACAAAAATCACGAGCCAGGTTGACCAACGGGTGAAAGACGTGGACAACCAGTTGACCCTGAACATGACTTGGAACGTCAAATCGGTTTCCGACGCGGGCAACGCAACGATCGAAATGACAATCGTTTCCGTTCAAATGACGATGGAGAGTATGCCCAATGCGGTGGGAAAGTCGATCGAAATCGACACGGCCAGCGAAGCCAAGCTCAAAGGGGCTTCGGCGGAACTGCTGAAACAACTCAATCCGTTGATGGGATCCGTCGTCGAATTTGAAATGTCTCCACGGGGCGAAATTACAAATGTTGTTGTGCCGGAAGCGACTTTGGAATCACTTCGCAAGGCTCCTGGTTCAATGAAACTTCGAAGCTTGTTAAGTTCCGAGGGGATTGACGACCTGTTTGGTCAATCGGTCGTAGTCCTCCCCGAGGATCTTAAATTAAATCAACCGTGGTCAATTACAAATCAGCTTAAGACCGGATTCGGCGAGTTTGAAAGGACGCATACGTGTACGTGGACGGGTAATCGGAAGGTCGGCGACACACAATTGGCGGAAATCGAACTCAC
>CAMYNE010000576.1 GCA_947259675.1 uncultured Pirellulaceae bacterium | reverse complement strand
GTAGTCACATATCGTAATCAGAAGCTGCATTGTACTTGGTAACTCGACACCAAACTCGTCCAGCATCGACTTGAATTCTGGAACGACGTTAATCATCAAAAAAGCCAACAAGCATGTAATGACAAACACGAGTCCAGCCAAGCGCATGCATTTCGACCAGTTGTTTTCCTCCCGGCTGGTCCGATCAATTCCGTTTTAGGAATAACGTGCCAACAATGCGTCATTCAATGCCGGTAAAGTTCCATTTTGATTAGCCAAACGTAATGCCAATACGACGGATGGAGGTAACACTAGAATTTCCTCAAGCGCGTCATCGATATCAACGCCCTGGTTCATTTGTTCAGCCAACCGTTCAACACGATCGCGATATTTTGCCGGCAGTTCAGCAGCAAGGCTCAATACCAATGGAGCAGGGGCAATGTTATCACGGTCGCAGACTGCCAACATTCGTAATAAAGCGCGTTGATATGGCGCAGAAACTTCAAGTAGCTCTGTCGCGGTTTGAGCGTGGCCGAACTTCTGACCAAGGTCGACATTGCTCGAAGGATTAGATGAACTTTCCGACATCTCTATTACTCATTAGTAGCCGGTCAACCCGCTGATGATGGCGATTAACGGCATAAACAAAGCCAGGACCGCCAATAAGACGGCGACTCCGACAAACCAAAACATTAAGGCAACGATCCAGTGAATCCACCAATCACCGAAGTCGTTATTGCGATCCAAATAATAGGTGGCAACTTCTCGCAACAAAGCTATTTTCCCTGCTGACGTTGGCAGTCGCATCGTGCACTCGAGCAACTGGTATTTCGGACTGAAAAATAACGATTCCCCGCTCAATTGTTCTTCAGACTGACCGTTGCCGGCGTTGGCAATACTGGTTTTCCGCAACCAGGAATTTGCTGACGCCGACCCCGCAGTTTTGACGGCATGGCTTTCCGAAATCCCAGCTTCCAGCAATAGCGAGATGTGCCATGCCCAGGAAGCAAGTGCATTGCGAGTGCTCATCAACTTTTGGTCAAGCCAACTAACATTGGCCGGCCTCCGGTCGCGCCCCAAACGACCCATCAACCAACAGAGGAAAGCCGCTACAATTGCGCAGGACAAAACGAGCCACCACCACTGGCGAACCATTTGCGACGACCACAGGACCGCCAACGTTATCGCCGGCAATTCAATTCCAAATTCAGCGAACATTTCTTCGAATTGAGGCGCGATCCAAAAACTATAGCCGACCGCCAACAGGCCAGACGCCAATAGGACCAGGAAGGGATATAAAAGTAATCTGACCAAACGGCGACCCGGTGAAATATTTGGACCGGCGGAACAAAAACCACGCTGAGCTGCCTGGGCGATATCGAATCGTGAGATCTGCTTTGCGGTGGAAATGTTTATCAACGGCAGGCAGATCGCCAGCACATCTGGCCGCTCCAATGCCTCTTCGTAGTCGCAAGGACCCTTGAACCAACGACTCAGCGAACGAAGCTGTTTGCGTACGTCCCCCGGTAGTTCTCGTGCCATTTGCTCGAGCTCCGACGCGATTTCATGCCGAATTTGCAGAATGGCATCCCAGCGATCTTTGAGAGGCGGGACCGTCGATCGGTAGGGCTCAGGTTCTTCCATTTATTAAGTTCCGGCAGTCGATAAGTCTCGCAACATCGAAATGATTGGCCAAAAAATAGTCAGGCAGTACACAAGCGCGATTGTACCTCCGACGGTACAAACCAAACCAATTGGCGTAGCAACCTTCATGTACGCCAAACGGTGATTCGCCGAGATCGTTAGATAGTCTGCCAACGTTCCCAAACCAGTCGCGTGATCGGGGTCCTGAACGGCGACTTGAATATCTCGACGCACTTTCGGATCCGCATCGATCAGGTCGCAGCTGATCTTCACCGCATCCTCGACGTCCATCCCGGCAGCCATCAGCAATTGAATTATCCGTAACGCCGTCGTCGACGTCCGACATTGCACGAATCGACGTCCACCCAGCCACATTGCTGTTTTCGTGGTACCGCCAAGCAATATCCAAATCAATAATACAATCAGACCGCATCCCAAAACCGTAACGATCGTGGGTAACCAAGGCGTCACATCGAAGCGCTCGGGCGCGTTGATTGCTGCAGGTAGCAGCATATCGGCACGCATGCCATCGATTGCGGGGACTACTCTAAAGTCGAATAACATGAGGCCCAAGAATGCAGCCAGAAGCAAAACGAACAGATAGACGAACGACCATCGCAATATTTTCGATACCTGTTGGCGTGCGATATTTTGGACGGTGAGTCCTTCAAGCACCGGCAACATCGATCCCGTTTGATCGAAGGTCCGCAAGGCTGCCCGATATTGATAGGGAAGCTCAGGATGTGAATCGGCTGTCTGAGTTAAAGTTTCATTTTCTCCAGCATCTTGTTTAAGCGAGTTTTCCAACTGATCGAGTTTTGCAAATGTCAGCTGGCCAAACCGATCCCCGCCGTCAATCTCAATTGGGACACCAGCAGCAAGTGCGGCCTTCAATTCCGTGTGAAATTGTTTGATCCCCAGCTTCATCTTTTGCCCTGCAAGATTCCCAGTGTTCCTGAGATATAGATTAACACAGTCAATCGCCGGGAAACAGCTCGAGCCAGGCGGTCTTCTGGGGAAACTGAAAACAAAATCAGCAACAAACGAATCAACTCGGGCAAGTGCTCGTCATCTGATTTGGCAATATCGAACCAGTGCCAAAATTCAATCCTGCTTC
>CAMYNE010000575.1 GCA_947259675.1 uncultured Pirellulaceae bacterium | reverse complement strand
TAGGACGGATTGCCAATCCGGCCTACATCAAACTAGCCAACTTCGTCGTCGGTCCATTGCTGGTACTGTCGCAGTCGATGTCATAGAATTTTCCGAGTTACGTCATTGGGAGGAAACAAATGGACCGCTATACCATCGAGGAATTCGTTCAAAAGACACAACAACAGGACCTGGGCCAGGGGGTATTCGAGCTTGAAACGGAACGGATGTTGGAGTTGAATCTGAACGGGACCATCTGGACAAAGATGGGATCCATGGTTTCCTATCGCGGTAGCGTCAAGTTCACTCGTGAAAGAATCATGGAACAGGGAATCGGCAACCTGTTGAAGAAGGCCGTTTCCGGCGAAGGAACACGACTGACTAAAGTCGAAGGACAAGGCAAAGTTTACTTGGCGGATAGCGGTAAGAAGATCACGATTCTGAGTCTCGCTGGCGAGTCGATTTTCGTAAACGGCAATGATCTACTCGCTTTCGAACCGTCCATTAGCTACGAAATCAAAATGATGAAGAAAATGTCATCGATGTTAGCCGGTGGCCTGTTCAACATTCGCCTCGAAGGATCCGGGATGGTTGCTTTCACAACTCACTACGATCCGATTACGCTGTTGGTGACCCCCGATAACCCCGTCGTGACAGATCCAAACGCGACCGTAGCGTGGTCCGGTACGTTGGAACCACAGATCAAAACCGATATGTCCTTCAAGACGTTTCTCGGCCGCGGCAGCGGTGAGTCAATCCAAACGGCGTTTGCAGGTAACGGATTCGTCGTCATACAGCCTTTCGAAGAAGTTTACTTCCAGGCAGGTGGCTAAACCTAGCAAATCCAATGGCTGATGCCGCCGTTCAGACTTCCACTGCATCCAACCATCCGTGTTTATCTGCGGTTTTGCCGTCGAACAAACCAAAGAACGCATTTTGAATCGCTTCCGTCATCGGCCCCCGACTTCCCTTCCCAACTGCGATTCGGTCAACGCTGCGGATTGGTGTTACTTCGGCGGCCGTTCCGGTTAAAAAAATCTCGTCGGCCAGGTAAAGTAGATCGCGTGGCAAAACCTCCAGGCGAATTTCGAATCCAAGGTCCGTAATCAAGTGAATGACCGCATCCCGTGTAATTCCACCCAGAATCGATGCAGCCAACGGTGGTGTGTAAACGATTCCGTCTTTGATAAGAAACAGGTTTTCAGCTGAACCCTCGCTGATCATCCCTCCCGCTGTAACCGCAATGCCTTCGACATAACCATTGCGCTGCGCTTCACCGGCAATCAACATCGAATTCAGGTAGTGCCCGCCCGCTTTGGACAAAACAGGATTTGAAGCGCTTGTCGTACGGTGCCAGGAAGAAACACAAACATCGATTCCGTTCTGTAACCCCTCTTCACCGAGATACGTGCCCCATTCAATGGCACCAACAACGACTTCGATAGGCGTATCTTTTGGCGGGGTTACCGCGAGCGAACCGGTACCGAAAAACACGATTGGGCGAATGTATGCACTGTTGAAATCATTTTCGATGATTACGGAACGACAGGCAGCAGCCAGTTCGTCGAACGAATAGACGACTGGCATTCGATAAATCTTCGCCGAATCCAATAAACGCGTTAAATGAGCTTGTAAGCGAAAGATAACACGCCCTCGTGGCGTGTCGTAACAGCGCATCCCTTCAAAAACGCTTGAGCCATAATGCAACGCATGCGACATCACATGCACGTTGGCGTCGGCCCAGGGGACCAGCGAGCCATTCATCCAGATAAATTTGCTTGGGATCATATCAGCAAGGTTTAGAATGAAAGACCGCGACGATTGACTGCATGATGAACATTGATAATCATGCAGCCAATGCAGCGAGCGGTCGAAAATTGGCGTCCTTGCCGACTAATAAATTAGCCTTCGAATCCGTCCGCCGCGTATCGTATCGGAATTCTTTCTGCTTGGCGACCAGTGGTAAGTTGACTTGTACACAATTTCAAAAAAAGTATAAATCAACATCAGTTTGTTCCAGTGAGGTTGGTATGAAAGTTGCAAAGCTAATTGCATCGATGGAGTGTTTTGCAAATACGTTGCCGGTCATGTTGCAAGGAACTTCAAACGAGGACGCTGCCTGGAAACCACCCAACGGCAACTGGTCCATATTGGAAATCGTTTGTCACCTGATTGACGAGGAAATAGAAGATTTTCACATCCGCTTGAAGCTGACCCTTGAACAGCCCGGAGTTCCATGGCCGGAGTGGGATCCGGAAGGTTGCGCTGTATCACGGAAATACAATGACCGCAATCTCGCCCTAATGATCGAAGAGTTTGTCAAGAAACGTGGCGAATCGGTTATTTGGCTAAAACAACTGAACGACGTTGATTGGAATACGAGTTACCACCATCCCAACTTCGGATCCTTGTCAGCCGGCAACCTTTTGGCGTCGTGGGTCGCGCACGATCAACTTCACGTTCGGCAGATTGCCAAAAGAAAATTCGAAATGATTGTCCGGGATTCGTCGCCCTATGACATTGCCTATGCCGGCGGTTGGGAATGAAACCCAATTCTTCCGGTACGCAGAGAAGCTTGGGCTTCCAATGAACTTCAATGTTAAGCGAGACGCTCTCAATAGTTGAGTGCAATTTTTGACAAAGTGGACGCTCAAAGCGGTGGTGTTTTCGGGACCATGCTGGTATTCACGGCGTACCATGATTTGGGTCTTTTTTGTTGTGTGATCCGGTGTTAGCTTACTTGCGTAATTTACTTGACAAAATCTT
>CAMYNE010000574.1 GCA_947259675.1 uncultured Pirellulaceae bacterium | reverse complement strand
TGGATGGCTGGCGGCGGCGTTAAGGGCGGCACGATTGTTGGGGCGACCGACGAGTATGGCTACAAGGCGATCGAGAACAAACTCGAGATTTATGACTTGCACGCCACCATGCTTCACTTACTTGGCATGGATCACGAAAAACTCACCTACCGTTGGTCCGGACGCGACATGCGCTTAACCGATGTTCACGGAAAGTTGATCCCGGAAGTTCTTGCGTGAAATAAAAAATCCCGGTCTTAGTCTTACTCCTTGTCTTCGTCTCAGTAAAGAAAGACGGTTTAGCGCACTTCCAGAATTTCCCAACACTTGAGCTGCATGCGAGGGATATGAAATGGACCCTTCCAAAGATTGCCTTTCACAGGCGAGCTAACACGACCATCACGGTGGAGATAGCCATACCACTCTCCGTACTCGGCATCTGGAAATTGTCGATAGGTCCAATCGTGAACTTGTGAATGCCATTCGGCGTACTTGGCATCCCCCGTCAATTGCCAGGCAAGCAGCGTGGCGATCACCGCTTCGTTGTGCGGCCACCAGAACTTCATATCGTGCCAATATTCTTGAACGGGACGTCGATCAATACCAACGAAATAGAGCAGTCCTCCAAAATCCTGATCCCAACCACGCTCCCACATCCAGTCCAGCATCTGACAACCAAGCTGAACCATTTCGTTATCGCCTCGGTGTTTTCCTTCGGCCATGATGAACCAGGCACCTTCGATTGCGTGCCCCGGGTTCAACGTTCGACCGTCAAAATGATCCAGGACCTCACCATGTGTTCCGACCGTTTCCATCACGCATTTGATATCGGGTTTGACAAAATTGGTTCGAATTATGTCAATGCTACGATCAATCCATTCGTCGGCGGACTCCAACCCGATCGAATCTCGCAACTCTTGAGCCGTATTGATTGTGATCATGGGAAACCCGATCGCTTGTGTCGGTCGAGTGTCGGTAAACTTTGGCTGTACACCTTGCGGATTAAGACTGTGGTCGACAAAACGCTGGAAACACGCTTGGGCCGACTTCGCGTGACTCTCGTTCCGGGTCGCCTTCGCGATTTCACCATACGCGATGGCAGCAAAGCTTTCTGAGAATGCGTACCTTCGCTTTCGAAGCGGTCGGCCATCTCGCGTGACTTGGAACCACATCCGGCCGTCTTCAGGATCGAAACAATGTTGTTGGATGAACTGTAAATTTTTCTCAGCAACCGCTAACCAGTTTTCGCGTTCCGAATGATCTCTCAACAACGGACAGTTGTACATCTCGCCTAGTAGCCAGGTAAATCGGCCTTGCACCCAAACCGATTTATCGGAATCCAGTGATTCGCCATCGCGATCGAGCGCCGACAACACACCTCCGAATTCACGATCGACACCGTGTTTCATCCAAAACGGCACGACGTCGTTGAGCAGGCCGTCCCGATAGACTGATTTGAGTTCGTTTTTCCGTTCGTCGGTGTAGGTCATGCGGTGGTTCATCAACTCTGTCAGTCGAGATTTGAAATGGGTGCAACTCGCTTATCTCGATAGAATTGGCAAGAAACCCCCGCGTTCACGCGGCGGGAGGTTCATCTTCGGCCTAGCTTTAACAAGCATTAGCAAATAGCAGAAGCGTCCAACCAATGGCCGAACTGAGTTGTGCCAATGTTTTCGCATCTAGGTTAATAGTGAAGCTCCCACCGCGTAAACGCGGGGGCATCTCCCGAGGTAGGCAAGTTGCACCCATTTGATTTTTTCTCTCTGTTCTTTTTCTTTTCTTTTATAGGGTTTCCAGGTGCTCCTTTTCCCCAGAGCGGCTCCTTCATTTGAGCTTCCCACTCATTGAGCTTGCTCAACATTGTCTCCAGTCGTTCCGGCTGCTGCGAAGCAAGATTATTCGCCTCGGAAATGTCGGCGTCCAGATCAAACAACTGTGGAGCCGTCGCTGTTGATCTCAAGTCGACGACTTTCCATTTGCCTTGACGCATCGCACGATCCCCTTTGGAACCCCCTTTGCGCCAAAACAATGACCGGTCCGGCAGTGGATCAACTTCTCCGATCAGTCGTCGATATAAGCTGCTTCCATCCAGCTGCCACGACGGTTCGACTTTGTTTCCAGACGCTTCGACAAGCGTCGGTAGAATGTCAAGCGCGATAACTGGATCGTCAATCACCGAGCCAGCGGCTATTTTGCCAGGCCAACGAATCGC
Source organism: uncultured Pirellulaceae bacterium (assembly GCA_947259675.1). GTDB lineage: Bacteria > Planctomycetota > Planctomycetia > Pirellulales > Pirellulaceae > Mariniblastus. The sequence continues at coordinate 555 of CAMYNE010000574.1, read as the reverse complement.
CCAGGGAACTCGAATTCCTCCCTCGAACATCATCCCCTTGCGGCCACGCAATGGCGTGTTAACGGCACCTGTCAAAACTTGCCCGCCGTTGTCATTGGTGAAAATTACGAGCGTGTTTTCTTCAAGCCCTTGATCTTTCAAGCACTGGAGGATCTTTCCAACGTTTTCGTCAAGCGAAACAATCAGCCCAGCATAAAGCGCTCGTTTTTTCTTTTCGATGTGTTTGGTTTTATCTTTCGCGGATTCCTTGGGTTGGTTCGGCCCGTGAGGTGCTGTAAACGAAACAAACAAATAAAAAGGATCGTCTTTGTTTTCGATGATAAAATTACACGCGGCGTTGCCAAAACGGTCGGTGATATAACCCTGCTCCTCAGTCGGAGTCGTGTTGTTGAGTATCACTCGATGCGGCGACACATTTTCGATTGGAAAATAACTCCTCGAACCCTGTAGCAATCCAAAAAAGTGGTCAAATCCCCGTTCGTTGGGATGAAACTCGGCGGGATAACCAAGGTGCCATTTTCCAATCAAACCCGTCTTGTATCCAAAATCCCGCAA
>CAMYNE010000573.1 GCA_947259675.1 uncultured Pirellulaceae bacterium | reverse complement strand
CTTGCGAGCCGTATCCACGGAACCCGACACGGCATCGGCCGCTCGTACCCAGTCTTCTCTCGGCGCTGCAAGATCACTCAAACGCTGCTGACAATGGGCGCAAGCTTCCACATGATCAGATACCGCGTCACTCTCGTCGCCGGACGTTTCTTCGCGCAACATCGCCAAAAGTAGTTGATCGTCGCAGGCAAGCCCGGTTTGACTTTGCTGATCAACGATTCATGAATGCCGACTTTGACCTGCATCTTTCTCATGTTTGGAAGCGTGAACACCGTCTGGTTTTGATAAACGGTGGCGCCTTCGCGGATTTCCTCGGCGCCCCAAAACCGATTTTCCGTTGGATAGGCGACCGTGCCAGAATCGGGGGCAAACATTTTGAAATTCTTGAGGTTTTTTTTGTACCTGTCGAGACGATCCTGATGGCGTTTGAGACGTCGCTTTCGATAATCGAGTCCATCTTCCTCCTTGGCAAGTTTGGCGGCAGCCGTCTCCTTGGCCGTCTTTAGTTTGAACTCCGCTTCGGTCAACTTGCTTTTGGCTTCCGCCAAACTTTTGACGTGTTCGTATTTCAGGAATGTTTCGTATTTTTGTTTGTTTTGTTTGAGTCGAAGCTTGGCACTTTTGAGAACTTGTTCGGCTTGCCTAAGTTGTTCAAACTGGCGGAACCCTTTTTTGACCAGATCGCGCATGTTGTCATAGTTGCGCTCTGCCTCGTCGACTTTTTCCTGAGCCTCAGAGATTTGAGCTTCATGATCGGATTTACCGACTTCGAAATCGCCTTTGATGTATTTGTTCAGGTCAATTTTCGCGAATTCGAATTCCTGTTTGGCCAGGCGAATCGAACTTTCGTTTTCATTCTTTTGAACTTTAACGGTTTGTTCGGCGTCTTGAACTTCAGATTCTGCTTCCTGAAGTTCAAGTTCCTGTTCGGTAATATCTTTCTCTGCGGCGGCCGAATCAAATTCGACGACGAGATCGCCTTTCTTTACTTTGGTGCCTTCGGCGACGATCTTGATGATCTTGTTTTCGTAGCCCTCGGCTTTGCAGATCCCTTTGATGGACTGTTGGCTTTCCACCGTGCCTTGCTCCACGACGATATCGGGAATCGTCATCGTGCGAACGATCGCGGTTGGCGAAGCGTTTTCAGAATTTCCAATCGAGGGCCACCAATTAACCGCCGCCCAGATCGCCGCCGTCGCCATCACGACCAGAACCAAGATAATCGAAATTCGTCGGAGCCAGCTCGGGCGGCCCGTCGGTGGGCGGTTCTGGTTCCGGCTCGAACGGGAGAGTCGGGGGTGGCTCGAACGCTCCGTTATCACCCGCGGGGACGTTTCCGTTTCCGTCGTTTTCGATGATTCGCTCAAACTCGAGCTGGTCGGAATCGGTTCGTCGATCCGAATTTGCTGCGGTGACGAGTGAGTTGTCTTCTTCATTGATCCAAACCCCTTGGGTGTCCAGCATCAACAATTCTAAATCAACGAACAGACGAATGCGAGAAATCTCGTAGCTGACCCAGCTGAAAACAACGCTGTTTTGGGCGTTCCTCAGACGGTTTAGTGCGTTCAAGAGGTCCTGAGTCAGGCTGGAATCTCCAGCTCCTTCGGCTCCTCCGGTTCGCAAATTCAACTGTGCTTCGTCGACTTCGCGTGTTGCAGCAATCAGTTGTTGACGGGATATCTGGAAATTATACCGGTTGGTTACCAATTCTCGTAGATCCTGCCTGACTTGATTAACGATTGCATCTTCTGCCGCCATGTAGGCGCGACGTTGCTGTTGGTAGGCAATTTGTGCAGCACGATACGCATTGCGTTCGCTAAACCGGTCCAGCGGCGCATCAAATTGGAGTCCTAGATTGTATTGGTTTTCATCACCATCAAATCGAAATGGATTATCGCGGGTGGGATCGCTTCGCAAATCGGCCGAACCGGAAACGTTAAGATTGCTTTTGAGCTGATTGGCGGCGATTTCAACTGCCCGATAAGCGTCAACGACTTGAGCCCGGCTATTTTTGAGATCAAGTCGATTTTCGAGGGCGATCTTAACGGCTGTTTCCGAACTGATTTCAATGGATTGGATGTCAATTGCAAACAATCGGATTTGTGTCTGGGCGACGAAAAGCGTTCCGATCGCGTCCTGGAGGCGGCGAATAATCAAATTTTGAAGTGTCTTCCATGCTTGCTCTTCAAAACTGCCTTTGTCTTGTTCCAATGATCGCCGGATTTGCTCGTCAATATCAAGTTCGTCTGCTGGCGTTTCGTCCTCATCCTCAGGACCTTGTTCGAGAGCGGTTTTTGCAGCGGCGATTTCTTTTTTTGTTTCGACAAGTTGTTCGGTTAATTCCTCAAGTAATTCCTTGAGTCGTTCGGCGTAGCTGGATTGTTGTTCATGTTCAATTTGATCATCTTCACTTGTCGACTCATCAGGCTCGGTTTTTTCCAATCGCTCCAGCCATTCGCTGAATTCCGCTTCGACCTCGGGTTTGATTCGCTCGACCGCCGCTAACATCATTTCCATCGACTCGTAGGAGCGATCAAAGAACTCGCGAGGTGCTTTGTCTGGAGGCACGTATTTCATCATTGACTGCTCCAGATCGTCAGCTTGTTCGCGAAGTTCATTTAGCTCTGGAGAGTTGAGTTGAAATTGATTTAAGATGGACTCATCGATTTCGAGCGGTACACGCGCCGGCAAACCGAGTTGGAATTTGAATTGATCCAGCGATGCTTCGAGTGATTGTTTTGAATCGATGAC
>CAMYNE010000572.1 GCA_947259675.1 uncultured Pirellulaceae bacterium | reverse complement strand
CATAACAGGTTGGAAACGCCCTTTGATCGTTTCTTTTTCAGTTCGAAAACTTACAAATCCATTATGAAATTTTCTCTGCGAGCTTTGATCTGGACTTTTGTCTTACTGGCTTTGATTCTTGCCGTTGCGATGGCCATGATTCCCAAGGCGGTTAATGTCGAATTCGCCACGGTCAGTGAAGGTCCCTTAAGAGTAACAGTTCAGGAAGACGGCAAAACCCGGATTCGTGAAAAATACATCGTCTCGGCGCCGGTGGCGGGGCGACTTGCCAGAATCGAACTGGATGCAGGCGATGAAGTTTCGTTCGAAAAGACTTTATTGGCCGTGATCCAGCCGAGCGATCCAGAAATGTTGGATGCCCGCGCTCGTGCTCAAGCCGACGCGCGAATTCAAGGCGCGGAAGCGGCCTTGCAGCGTTCGGCCTCGAATTCCGAACAGGCAAAGATCAACCACGACTTGAACAAAACAAAGTACGATCGCGGGAAACGATTGCTGACCTCCAACGCGATTTCCAGAGACGAATACGACATTGCCAAAGCTGAATATCTTGCCAGTGTCCAAGCGCTTAAGGCGGTTAAGTTTGATGCCGAGATTGCCCAGTTCGAACTCGCGATGGCCCGTGCTACAGCCAGCCAGTTCGACGGGTCGGAGACGGAATCTTTGGGCCAACCCTTTGAGATCCATGCGCCCATCGAAGGCAAAATTCTGCGCGTTTTTCAGGAAAGCGCGACCGTGGTCACTGTTGGGACTCCATTATTGGAACTCGGCGATACCCAAAACCTTGAAATTGAGATCGACGTTCTTTCGACCGACGCCGTGCGGATCAAACCAGGCGCGGAATTGACGGTCGAACATTGGGGCGGTGAATCGCCGCTTCGCGGACACGTACGAGTCATCGAACCGGCCGCGTTTACAAAAATTTCTTCACTTGGAGTTGAAGAGCAGCGCGTCAATATCATCGCTGACTTTAATGAACCGCCAGATCGCATCGCGGCACTCGGCGATGGTTACCGTGTCGAAGCCCGCATCACGGTTAACGAACTTGATAGTGTATTGCTAATCCCAAATAGCGCCAAATTCCGGTATCGCCGTGAGTGGCATGTTATGAGGATTGTCGACGACAAAGCCGTTATGCAACGAGTCGTCATTGGTGATCAAAACGAATCTCACACTCAGATCTTCAAAGGCTTGAAGCAAGGTGACAAGGTGATTGTCTATCCGAGCGACCAAATCAGTTCTGGCACCAAAGTGAAACTGGTGAACACGGATTAATCTGACAGCTTCAACCGCAGGCTCGAGAATTCTTAGAGTTTCGATTTCAAGTTTTTCGCGATCGGACCATTCCTTTTTGTAGGCGGCATCCGCAAGTTCACGAGCTTTTTCAAGCGCATTAATTTGTTTCTTCAGCTCTTGTTGCTGCGACTCAACAATTTCCAGCTCGGCCGTAATTGCAGGATCGGAAACAACCTCAAGCAATGGCAACGGGGTTCTATAAACCCGGCGATGAATGAAATTTCGATGGATCACACCATCCAGAGTAATTTGGTAGACTTCCTCTGTTTCGCGAACGACACGGCGATAGCGAAGGTCCTGTTCAGATGGAGTCTGGCAGTTTCCGTCACCTGGGAAGTCGCCAACGCAAGCCGCGAAGAACAGGCAAGCAATCAAGTTTGTCATCTTACGAAAAACTATGCGACGTAATTCACACTGTTGGTGCGCAAACCGCCACTTGACACATTCAAACACCGTCGCTGTCCTTTTTCTTTTCCTTGCCGTTCGCGAAGTTGCTCTCCATCCAACGTTTACCAAAATCATTGAGCGATGCGGCGTCAATCAAATACGATCGAGCTTCTCCAACCTGACCAGTCATACCTCGTCCCGTCGCCAAAAACGCTTTGGCGATAGCTTCAAAGTAGTTGTCTGGCCAATCGACAATGCCCTTGGTCGTATCGAATTCCTCTATCTCAACCCATACACGTCGGCCGTGCTGCACGATTGGCATTTTGTACCTGTCGATTCGCTTGTCTGCTACATCCGCAAGGTGCTCAGCGTGATGGAGGAGGGTAATTTCCCCTAGCGACGACCCCAGCAGTAATACCAATCCTCGGATGTTACAGAATTTTGCCAGTGGTGACCCAGGACCGTCACGATACTGCATGGGGTGATCGGTGACCAGATACTGAGCTTGGGGACCCACTGCGACATAGGAGAACGGATGACGACTGCGGTAAGATTCCGGCCAGGTCCGCAAGTATTCTGCAAGGATGCTCAGCTCGCGATGATCGGCCGGAGACGTAGCAGGATCGTATGCTGGACATTCCTTTAAATACGCTTGACGTCTCTCCGCTGGCCAGCGCTCAAGTTCGTAGGGATTGTCTTCCCAGCTGGCGAACATCATGAGCGTTCCTGTTGGTTTAATCGTTTCGAAAATGGCGTCCAGGACGATACGTGGGCCACCAACAATCCATCCCATCGATTTGACAGAAGCGTGGAGCATTAACGCCTGCCCTGGCTTCACGCCCAGATTTTGAAGATCCTCAATTAGTCTGGTTTTCGTAATGGGCTTCATTCGTGGCAGAAAGTTGCTTTGCAAGATAGTAGAGTAGAAATCAGATTCGAATAGTTTAGAGCAATGCCTATCTGTTTTCCATTCTTTTCGCGGATGGTGGGTAAGCGGTTTCTACTTTCAGTATGATGGGCTGATCGATCTCTATAATGAAAAGTACGCCAAACCGGGCCGAGACCTGGTAGAATTGGC
>CAMYNE010000571.1 GCA_947259675.1 uncultured Pirellulaceae bacterium | reverse complement strand
CCAGCCAGATCATCCGCCGCGTCGTTGGGATTGGCACATTATCATCGCCGCGACGTTCTACCCATCCCTGTTGACGTGGATCTATTTCGTCCTGCTCAAAAATAACGCGCCGTCCGTCCAACAAACAGCATACGCCATTGGCAAGTTTGCCCAGTTTGTTTTTCCAATTACCTGGATCTGGTTTTTTCATCGAGACTTCTTCAAGAACAACAAAATTCTTGGGCAAATCGGCAAGTTATCCCGAGCGGACTTGATCGGAATTGGTTTTGGCGTGTTTGTGGTGGCATTGATGATGACCGTCTATTTCGGATTTTTGAGTTCGACTGAAATTGCCGGTGGACTTGTGGAAAAAGTCAAACAAAAAACGATCGGGGTGGGAATCGATTCGACCTGGAAGTTTCTTTGTCTGGGTTTATTCTACGCCATTTGTCATTCGTTTTTGGAAGAATACTATTGGCGGTGGTTTGTCCTTGGTTATTTGCGCAAGTACTTCTCTTCGACCTGGGCTGTCGTGATTTCCAGTCTGGGTTTCATGGCACACCACGTGATCCTGTTAGCCGTTTTCTTTGGCGCTGATTCGCCTCTGGCCTACTTGCTTGCCTTCGGCGTCGGGATTGGTGGCGTGGTTTGGGCCTGCCTATACCTTCAATCAGGATCGCTGAAAGCCTCTTGGCTCAGTCACTTAATCGTTGACGCAGGCATCTTCAGCTTGGGCTATTTTCTGATTCGGCCGTTTCTAACGGTCTAACAACACCAGTGGCGAATCATTTTTGCGTACATTTCTGTTCCCATGGTCAGCTGCTCAATCGCAATCCACTCATCACGGGTGTGGGCCTGAGCAATGCTCCCTGGACCGAAGACAATTTTGTCTTCGAGTTCGGTAAACACTCCGCCGTCGGTTCCGTAGGAAACCGTTTTGGGTTTTATTTTGTGCGCCAGTTTCAACGACTCCGTTACGAATTCAGAATCCGGATCGACATATAAGATCTGCCCCCAGCGATTGATTTGCAACTCGATTCCGTTGGCCTCGGCCGACTCGGCGACGCGATCCAACAAGGATTGTTCATCCACGTTCGGCATTGTTCGCAAATAAACTCGGCAAATCGTCTTGGACGCTTTCACGTTAATCGCGGCAACATCATCCTTCACACTAATGTTCCAGCTCATGGTAGGCGGATCAAAAGCGTCGTTTCGCCACTTTGGTTCTGATTCGGTTTCGTCATGAATTGCCTTGAGTTCCGCCAGGAATGGAATCATGGCGAGGTTCGAGTTGAGCCCTAGTTTGGAACTCGAATGTGCGGCTTGCCCGCGAGATGTGGCGATTAGTTCGATTGAGCCCTTGTGCGCATGAACAACTTCTAACGATGTTGGCTCCCCGATAATGGCCTTGGTTCGATTGGCGACCATTTCGCGGTAGTACTTGCTGTCTTCGACAACTCGTCGAGCGCCGCCAAAACCGATTTCTTCATCGGCGGTACAAACAAAATAGATCGGCTGTTTGAGATCGTCCCAGGCGAATCGTTGAGCAGCAGTCAACATGCAGGCGATTGAGCCTTTCATGTCACAACTGCCGCGGCCATAAAGTCTTTGCCGTGCGATGGCCGGTTCGAATGGACCAAACTTGTTTGTAAACCAACGTTTTGCCGGCACAACATCGGTGTGACTAAAGTACGCTAATCCTCCCCGACCACCGCCTTTCTTGGCGATCAGGTTGACTTTAGGAACCCGTTTTTCGTCGAGATATTCAATTTTTTCGACCACGAACCCGTGCTTCGTCAGCTTCATCTCCAGGTATTTGCTGACAAGTCGGTTGCTGAGTGAACTGGTCGAATCAAAACCGACCAATCGTTTTGCATATCGAAGAGATTTCATTTTGTGCATCAATTGTCCACAATTTGGCCAGTCACGAAGCTTGACGAGAAGGGCGGTGGTGACTTTCAAGGAACTCATTAAAAATAAGCTGCCACCGAGGGCGAAACAAGCAAACAATTCGCGAACGCACCAAGAATACGCTTCAAATCCTTTCGAACGATTCTTTGTGTCCTTTGGAGCGATGATAACAATTCAGAAAATACCCTGCCAACGAGTGGTTCAACCTAGATGACGAAAGAAAAAATCCACTTTGTAACCGGTCGTCTGGCTGAGTCGGCTTTACGTCGCGTCGCCGCGAACGTCGCCGATACGAGTGGATTCGATTACACGATCCAAGTCTTGCCGATTACAGTCGCAGCATTGTTGACAACGCATTGGATGGCACCTCGCTTGGAGATCCCGGACGGTACGACGCGAGTGATCTTACCCGGCTACAGTGAAGGCGACCTGGAATCCATTCAAGCCGTGACCGCTGCCAAGATCGAGTTTGGACCCAAAGATCTTCGTAAGTTGCCACAGTTCTTCGGTCAAAAAACACCCGCCGACGATCTCAACAAGTTCGATATCCAGATCATTGCCGAGATTAATCATGCTCCGCGGATGTCTTTGGCAGAAATTATTGCTGCGGCGAATCAGTTGCGCGAATACGGAGCTGACGTGATCGATGTGGGCTGCGATCCAAACTCAACCTGGAACGCCGTTTCCGAGTGTGTCTCGGCTTTAATTGATGAAGGTCATCGCGTTTCGATCGACAGCCTGAATCCGAAAGAAATCGGGCCAGCGGTTCGAGCCGGCGCTGACCTGGTCTTGTCCGTTAACGAACGCAATCGCGAATTCGCAGCGGACTGGAATTGTGAAGTTGTTGTGATTCCCGATGCGAGCGCGGACATT
>CAMYNE010000570.1 GCA_947259675.1 uncultured Pirellulaceae bacterium | reverse complement strand
TGGAGTTCGAATTCGCTTATGAACTTCCTAAAAAACCGAATATTGACCACGAACAAATGTTTAATCGCAATTGGCACGGGTATTGCATTCTTAACCCGCTGAACGGGATTCCATCCAGTTTCTTGCCTCGTCGAGCCGCCATTAACGTCGGTCCGTTCTCTGCCATTATTCCAACGTGATTGTGAGCCTTTCATCGTTTGCAGTCGCGTTTTTTTTTGTGCGCACTCTGGCCTTCGGACAAAGATCTTTCGTCGATTAGTTCATTGACATATCATTTGGGCAACAGGCAGTTCACGATCCAGGCTAACCCAAAAACGAATTTGAAAAAGCCTTCCCCAGCAGTTGAGTCATCTCGAAATTTGATTCGGTTCTCATTTCGAGACATTCGAGGAAGAGCCGAGGATATAAGGCTCATCAAAGCCCATGCTTTTTGAGGAATGTATCTATTATTTTGCAATGGCACAACGATTGCATTACATTCTGTCGTGAGCGGGCGTTAAGCCCGATCGTTCTCATCCCATCCGCCGTCTCACGGGTGCCCGCTCATCTCTCCTTAAATTCCAAACGCGGCTGTGCAACGTGCACCCCACCAGTCGCGTTTTTTCATGCGCTGCTACAAACACAAACCAGTTTTTGGAGTTGTGGTTGTGAACCTAAGCTGCAAATGGTTCTCTTACTACTTTACGCTTGTTTGATATTGCGCAAAGAATATACATGATCAAGATTGACGGTTCGCGGGGCGAAGGCGGTGGGCAAATCATCCGTTCGGCGCTGGCACTGAGCGCGGTTACGGGGACGCCTTTTGAAATTGAACGAATCCGTGGCAACCGAAAAAAGCCCGGTCTGTTGAGACAACATTTGACCGCAGTCAATGCCGCTCGCGAAGTCTGCGATGCGGGTGTAACCGGAGCGAACTTGCATTCCAGCCATCTCATTTTCGCACCCGGCAAGATTCAGGCTCGCGAATTCAATTTTCGAATCGGCACCGCTGGCAGCGCGACACTCGTTGTCCAAACCGTTTTGCCCACCTTGATAACGGCAGCGCGCCCCTCACAGATAATTGTTGAAGGCGGCACTCACAACATGGCGGCTCCACCTTACGACTACCTGGATCGAGTTTATCTGCCGCTCGTTTCAAAACTCGGGCCGAAATTTGAACGTCGCATCGAGTCGTACGGTTTCTATCCGATCGGCGGAGGTCGTATTGTAATTGACATCGAACCTGCCCAAGATCTATCATCTCTTGAGCTGATTGAGCGCGGTGGAAAACCAAATCCAACGGTGATCGCGCTTGTTTCCAAACTCCCGCTTGATATTGGTAAGCGAGAATGCGATGTCATACGCCGCAAGTCGGGCTGGAAACCCGATCGCTTTTCCGTCCAGGAAATCACGAATTCTCCTGGCCCCGGAAACGTGGTCATGATTCAACTGGTCAGTCCCAACGTCTCCGAGCTGTTTACTGGATTCGGTAAACGAGGAGTCAGAGCCGAGGACGTCGCGCGCGGCGTTTATCGACAAGCAAAATCCTACCTGGCAAACACGGCACCTGTTGGTGAATTTCTGGCCGACCAGTTGTTAATGCCGCTTGGTTTGGCGGCCGCGCAGGGCCAAACAAGCAGGTTTCGCACGGATACGTTAACAATGCACGGCCAAACACACATCGACGTACTTAAGCTGTTTCTGGACATTGAAATTGAAGTCCAGCAGATAGACGATGCTTTCGAAATTACGGTTGGGCCTGCGATTGGTTGAGTGCAGCTACTATTGTCACCCGTGAATTTCCGTCAGGCACTCGCGAAATGCTTCGATGATTTCCGTATTTGTTGTCGCTTCACGAGCGCGATACAGGAAATCCGTTTTTAAGCAAAGCCTGGACAGTTCCGCGAGAATCTTCAGGTGGGTTTGACGATTGTTGGGTGAACCTGTCGTAAACAGAAGTACATCGACTTTGTCTTGATTAACCGTTCCGTAGTCAATTGGCTTGGCGGTCGTGATAATCGCAATCGCGGAATCAGAGCTGCCCGCTTGCGTCAATGTTGCGTGGGGCATAGCCAGGCCATTGCCAACACCTGTGTTTTGTAATTGCTCGCGTTCCCAGAGAGCAGAATTAATGATAATCGGGCTGATATCAGGATAGTGCTTTCCAAGCAGTTCCGTTGCTGTTCGGAACAAATCCTCTTTCTTGGTAACATCCAGCTGGGCTTTAACACACTCCGCATCGACAAAGCCGAGCAGATCAAATTCTCTCTCGACCGGCAAATGCTCAACATCAAATGCTTCGTGCGTTTGTAGAAACGGAGTCTTGAGCCAGAGCACCGAACATTCTGCCCTGCGTGTCAAATTGTCTTTGGTTGTTCCCCACAACCTGCCTTTCAGGGTCCGATTTGGTGCCGCGCCCATGATCATCAGGTCATAGGCAGCCGTCGCTTTCAGGATTGCTTCTAGTTCGTTTGTTCCATTAACCACTACCGCGGTCGTGGGACTAACGCATAAGTCTCGTAGTTGATCGATATAGTCGGCTCGTGCCTGTGTGCTAATCGGATCTTGTCCATCTGCACCAAAACAAATGAAATTCAACTCCGCTTTGTAGACTTGAGCCAAGTGGTCCGCTGTGGTTACAACCAACGAATCGTGAGGTCCGGGTTCAGCAAATACAAGAATCTGTCGAATGTACCTAACGCCTTCGTCTTTAAAGACCGCCAGATTGCATGGCAGATGGTCCTGAAGCCAGCCCAGCGGATTTTGAAACGAAATTCCGAACCGT
>CAMYNE010000569.1 GCA_947259675.1 uncultured Pirellulaceae bacterium | reverse complement strand
CCTACGTGAGAAATCCCGGCTAGTGCGTGTCGCACGGACGTATAGCGGTCGTGGCGCTCTGATTGCCCGGCGAAACCGACGAAAAGACGCCAAACTTAAACCAAATGCGCTCTAGCAAAAAAAACCGCCATTCATTTGAAAGACGGTTGGGTGCTTGAGCTGTAAAATTCTGCTTTTCAGGCAGTTGCCTTGTGGGTATCCAAAACTTCTTGAAGCTTTGCTTTGGGTTGTACGCCTTGAAGACGTTCTACGATCTCACCATCTTTGAAAACCAGGATCGTTGGAATGTTAGTCACGCCATACTTCATGGCCAGGTCCTGATTCGCATCGACATCAAGCTTTCCAACTTTGGCATCATTATTCTCACTGGCTAATTCCTCAACGACAGGAGTCAGCTGACGACAAGGTCCACACCAAGCTGCCCAAAAATCGACAAGTACGGGCTGGTCCGAATTAAGGACCTCGGTTTCAAAATTATCAGCAGTAAATTCAGCGGCCATGATGGTCTCCAAGTCGTCGAATATTCGTTGTGATGTTATGTGCCTAAGTTCGAATCTGGGCACCAGGAATATCTAGGTCGTCACGTGTTGATTCAGAGGGATTTTACCCATCCCATCAAAAGCGTCAATCGAAACGACGTCTGCAAGAGAAAACTCCCCGAAAAAAACGCATGTTTTTCGAATAACATCTGCGATAAGACTTTATTGACGGAGACCTGTCCAGATCCTTACAAAGTTCGATTGACCACTGATTAATCAGTGAAAACGCAACTTGCGTACACCCAACAAGTTACATTCTCGTCTGCGGTACAACCGTGAGTTCCCCGCCGACAAATCCTAACACAGATGGACAACCCAGCTCGGAAAGCGTTTGCAACATCTGTTCGTCGTCGATCGTCTCAAAAACGACTTTCTTGTACTCCGAATTTTTCGCGCCAAAAATGGAAAAATCTGGAAATGGCCAACGCATTCGTCCTTTATAGAGCGAACGCGTTTGCAACTTCCGCGGGAGCGGGCGCGTATTCCAGGGGTTCCATTGAACTTCCGGCCCGGCCCTGACTGAGACTTCGCATGGCATTCGAATAGCCGAACAATTCGCCGAGCGGCGCGTGTGCCACAATATACGTCATGCCGCCCTTACTGTCGGTGCTGACAATCTGTGCTCTTCTTTGCGAGAGATCACTGACAAACTCGCCGTAATATTCTTCGGGAGTCGTGATCGTGAGTTTCATGATGGGTTCCAGGAGTTGCGGACCGGCTTGATTGAGGGCCGCTTCGAAAGCTGCGCCGGCAGCGATGCTAAACGCCATTTCGTTGGAATCTTCATTGACTTGGGCGTCCAACAATGAGACCCGGATTTTCGCCAATGGAAAACTCCCAATCACGCCGCCGCCTTCCCCGCGGGCTGTGAGTTCCTGGCGCACGGCTTCCATAAGCTCACCCGACAATTTGCCGGCAACCCCTGCAGTCCGAATGGAAACGCCCGTATCAACCTTGTCGTCGGGCTCCATTCTCAGTTCGAGTTTGGCAAACAACTGCTGACCGCTCACCAAGCGATGGCATTCGCCGGTTATCGTAACCGTTTTAGATATCGTTTCTCGATACGAAACGCGAGGTTTGTGTACCTTGACGTTCAAATTGAAATCGCGAAGCAGTCGGTTCTTGATGATTTCCAGATGAAGTTCACCCATGCCGGCGATCAAAGTCTGACCCGTCTCTGGATTCTCGCGGGCCTTGAAAGTCGGATCTTGCCGCTTCAACATCTCGAGTGTATTTTCCAGTTTATTCCGTTCTGCGGTCGTTTCCGGCTCGATTGCCATTTCGATCACCGTTTCCGGGAAATCAATCGATTCGAGCTGGACAGGGAATTTTTGATCGCAAAGTGTATCCCCGGTGACACCGAAACGAGGTCCAATTACGCCGACGATATCCCCGCAAACGACAGAATCAACTTGCCCTTCGCGGTCCTTTTTGGTTGCCTGAATTTGCCACAGTTGAGCGATATTTTCTTTCTTGTCTCGACCCGGACAATAAACGCGTGTGTTAGATTTCAGTTCGCCTGAATAAACTCGAATCCAGTACAGATCTCCTGTTTTGGCAGGCAAAATCTTGAACACTAACCCACAAAACGGCTCCGATGATGCCGGTTTGCGCGATTCCAGCTTCTCCGTTTTTGGATGCGTGCCTTCAACCGGAGGTCGCTCAAGCGGGCTGGGCAAATAGTATTTGACACCATCAAGCACGCCTTGGACGCCGATTCCGTGTAAGGCCGAACCACACATGACGGGCTGAATCAACTGTTCCAGCGTGGCCGCCCTGAGAACTTTTCTCATCAATTCGTTCGGAATCGGTTCTTCAGAAAGCACTAACTCGATCACTTCGTTACTGTGATCGGACAATACATTGATCATCCGGTTACGCCACGCTTGAGCCAACTCCAGCCGATCTTCAGGAATCGCGGACTCGGTTATTTTTTTTCCTTCGTCATCGAATGTTAGCATTTTCATCTTGATCAAATCGATAATACCCCGAAACGGGTTTTCGATATGCGCAGGACCCTCGCCGACAGGGATTTGGACGGCGACTGGATTTGCATCCAGGCGGCTTTTAATCTCGCCAAAAACGCGTTCGAAGTCGGCTCCTTCTCGATCGAGTTTGTTGATAAACGCGATACGGGGAACCCTGTAACGATCGGCCTGTCGCCACACGGTTTCGCTCTGAGCTTCGACACCTTCGCGAGCGCTGAATACGACAACGGCACCATCAAGC